>NZ_JBFUJE010000772.1:0-1415 GCF_056401535.1 Luteibacter sp. P4_E6
GAAGGGCACGATCTTCACGGTCCAGAAGGCGCTGCCACTGATGGGCAAGGGCGGTTCGATCATCCTGACCGGGTCGAGTGCCGGCACCACGGGCGCCCCGACCATGAGCGCCTACAGCGCGAGCAAGGCGGCCGTGCGCAACCTCGCGCGGACCTGGGCGGAAGACCTGAAGGGCACTGGCATCCGGGTAAACGTGCTGTCGCCTGGGGCGACAGCGACCGAACTCGCGAAGGCGGCGCTAGGCGAGGAAGGCCAGAAGGTCTACGCCTCAATGACTCCGCTCCAGCGCATGGCCGATCCGTCGGAGATCGGGGCCGTGGCTGCCTTTCTCGCATCGTCGGACAGTAGCTTCATGACCGCCAGCGAAGTCGCCGTCGACGGCGGCCTGGCGCAGCTCTGACGAGCTAGTCCGGCCGGGCACTCCTTTTCATCATCAGAAGCTCGCATGTGGCCCGGCACACTGAAGCGCTCTGAATGGGCTACCGACGGAGATCCTGATGTACGACCAATCCAAGCAATCCGAGCTGATCCGGTTCGCACGCGTAGAGGTGGGCTCCACCGTCATCGACGTTTACCCCGGCGACGGCGACTGGACCCGAATCTTCTCCGAAGTCGTGGGGCCCGAAGGACGTGTCTACAGCTTCGTGCCGACCGAAATCGTGGACTTAAAGAACGATCAGGTCGACCGCATGCGGACGCTCGCGAAGGAGCCGGGCCGGGCGAACGTCGAAGCCGTCTCAGCGGATCTCGTCGCGATGCCGGAAGCCACGCAAGCAGCGGATGTCCTGTGGTTGCACCTTTTCTACCACGACCTTCACACCGCGCTGATGCAGAAGAGGGGCGCGACGGCGGCCGAGTTCAACCGAACCGTTTACGAGCGGCTCAAGCCCGGCGGGTTCTACGTCATCGTCGATCACGCCGCCGCCTCAGGGGCTGGCACGAGCGACACCCAGTCGCTGCATCGAATCGACGCGGCATCCGTGCGCGAGGAGGTCGAGGCAGCCGGCTTCGTGCTGGAGGAGGAAAGCACCATGCTCGCGAACGAGGACGATCCGCACGCGATCAAGGTTTTCGACCCCTCGATCAAAGGCGAGACCGATCGCTTCGTCTATCGATTCGTGAAGCCCTATCTCGGGCAGTGTTAACTCTGGCCCAGAGATGGTTGCTTGATTCTTTGGAAGACAAAAAAACGCCGGCTTGCAGCCGGCGTTTTTTTGCTTGCATTCGCGACCGCGACTAGTAGCCGAGGCCACTTGTATAGTTGCCCAAACCGGAAAGCTCCGAAGGCGCTGGAAGCTCGCAGCCCTTCTTGTTGAAGAACGGGCCCCCGAGGTATGTCGGATCGAGGCAGTAGTTGTCGATGGTGCGGCCCGTCGCGGAACGGAAGTAGACGGGCGTGACCACGGTATTGTGTC
>NZ_JBFUJE010000773.1:0-1415 GCF_056401535.1 Luteibacter sp. P4_E6
CGGCAGGCCACGCCGGCGGTTGGTCTGGAATTACTTGTCGAAGCGGCGCTCAGGGAATCGCTCAGCCAGCTCCGCTAAAAACGCGATGACGGGCTCGTCGCGATTAGGCGAGCGTCGTAGCGCGACGTAGATCGCGAGAAGCTAGTGCCTCATATGCCGTGCACTAGCTTCATCCGTGGCATTCCATCAGCCCAGTGATGAGCGGGCGCTTATGCGCCGGGTCTACAGCGTTTTTGCGATGATCCTTAAGCCCGTGGTTCTACATCGCCATATCCGCATACATGCGCTTTGAGCTGGTTGTGCTCTGCTTCCCTGTCACGCAGGTGATGAATATCCGACACCTCCACGCCGCCGTACTTCGATTTCCAGGTCTAGTAGGTCGTCTCGGAAATGCCCATATCTCGGCACATGTTCTTGACCTGCCTCCCGCCTTCGACCTGCTTCAGCGTCGCAGCGATCTGTCGGACAATTAGCCCTTGCACATCGTGGGTCTTGACGTCGTCCCATTTTCCCTACACGTTTAAACTAGAGTCGGGCCGCTTTTGACGTTGCTTCCTGACCTTTCAGTGCGTACTCGCTCGGGGTCAGATGACCAAGCGATCCGTGGGGTCGATGCTGGTTGTAGTCGTTCCGCCAGGCTTCCAGTTTTTGCCGCGCATCCTCGATCGATTCGAACGCATGCACGTTGAGGCACTCATCCCGCAAGCGACCGTTGAATGATTCGATCATACCGTTCTCCGTCGGACGTCCCGGGCGGATAAAGTCCAAGTGGATGCCATGGTTGTACGTCCATTCGTCAACGACCTTGCAGGTGAATTCGGTGCCGTTGTCTACCGTGATCGCCCGGGGCAGCGGATGCTGCGGACCCAGTCGATCGAACGCTTCGATGAGGCGTCGACCGTTCAACGAAAAATCGGCCTCCAGCAAGATACTCTCACGACTCCACTTATCGATCACCGTCAGCACTCGAAACGGCCTTCCCCTGACGAGCTGGTCATAGACGAAATCCATCGCCCAGTATTGGTGAGCGGCCGTCGGCGCGGGCGTCGGCCCCCGATGCAAGCTGATGACCTTGCGCCGGCGACGACGCATGCGCAGCTGCAGGCCTTCCAGGCAATACAGTCGGTGGACACGTTTACGCCCCACCGACCAGCCCTCGCGGCGCAGCATCACCGTGATGCGCTCGTAGCCAAATCGAGGGCGGGCCTGGGCCAGGTCTCGGATGCGCATGCGCAGTGCCGACTGATCCTTGGCCTGGCTCTTGTAGTACCACGTCGCGCGCTGAATCCCGGCCAGTCCGCATGCGCGTCGGGCGCTCACCTGAAATTGCTCATGGACCCAATCAGCAACGTCCCGGCGGCGGCCTGGCCTCAGATTTTTTTTCGAATGACTTCCGACAGAATTTGCTTGTCCAG
>NZ_JBFUJE010000774.1:0-1413 GCF_056401535.1 Luteibacter sp. P4_E6
GGCTACACATGCATACCGGCGGAACTGTGAATAACCGGCCTCCGAGTTTCTCGGACGACGTATTGCGCGACGATCTTCTGATGCAGCAAGGACAGGGAGTCGTCGGCATGCTTGTCCAGATCACAAGCTCGCAGGCCCGTCTTGAGCAACGCATCGCCGGCGTGAGCACTGACATCACTGATCTCAAAGCCACTGTCGCGAATGTGAGTGTCGACGTGAAAGATCTCATGCAATGGAAAAACAGGCTGTGGGGCATGGTGATCGTCCTTGGCGGAATCGCCGCCGGGACCGGAGGGATCTGGACCCTTGTCGATAAGCACATCGTGTGGACTTCCGGAGTGCCGGCTAACGTGACGCCTACCGCACCCGCGGCTCAAAATAGAGTCAACGCAGGAGCTCAATGAGAGACGAGTGCGACTACCTGTAGGAAGTCCCGAGGGCTTGTCCGAAATCGACGCTACCGACCGTCTCGGTCACCCGGAGGCGGCGCACACGGTGATAACTCGTCTCACCGTGTGGGAGCAGGGTACCGGCGCTACGTTACCCACGAAGAAATCCACGCTGAACAGCATTTTCTTGCGGCTCGCAAACTCTCGACGGACGCATGACACTAAGCGTCTTCCTGAGCTCCGAGAACGTCATGCATAAGCCGATTCTCACGTTAGTCCTGTTGGCCCTCACGTCCGTCGCGGCAAGCGCTGAAGACACCCCGAAGGACATCCAGGCGTTGATCGCCCGCGGTGACTACTCCGGTGCGGAAACCGCGCTGCGCCAGACGATTTCCGAGCATCCGACGAGCGCCAAGGCTCACTACATCCTCGCCGAAGTCCTTGCCCATGAAGGCAATATCGGAGAAGCGAAGACCGAGGCGACCAAGGCGGCGACCCTGGACCCGGCGACCAAGTTCACGGACCCGGCCAAGTTCCAGCACTTCCAGCACGAGCTGGATGCCGCGCTCGCGCCGCCTTCCGCCCGGCCCGCGGCGGTGGCTCCCGCGCGTTTCACTGAGCCCCAGCCGGCTGCCCGTACCGAAGCTGGTGGCCAGTCGCACATGACGGGCTGGCTGATCGGGGGTGTGATCCTCGTCCTCATTATTTTCTTCCTGATGCGCYGCCGGCAGAATCCGAACAACCAGTTCGGCAACGGCTATTCGCCGGCGCCGCCCATGAACGGTGGTCAGCCTTATGGCGGGAATCCCGGCTATGGCAATCCGGGCTATGCGCCGCCGCCGTCTTCGGGCGTAGGCACGGCCGTCGCGGCCGGCCTGGGTGGCCTGGCCGCCGGTGCGCTTCTCGATGAGGCACTGCGTTCCCATCGCGATGGTGACGAAACGCGCAACGCAGGCGCGAGCGGCTTCGGCAATCTGGGCCCGGATTCGTCGTCGCAGCCGGATCCTTCTGCGCAGGCGTACGA
>NZ_JBFUJE010000775.1:0-1409 GCF_056401535.1 Luteibacter sp. P4_E6
CTTCGGCCACGAGTTCATGGGCGTCGTGGAGGACGCGGGTCCGGAAGTGACCAACGTGGCCGTCGGTGACCGGGTGGTCATTCCCTTCGTCATTGCCTGCGGAAAGTGCTTCTTCTGTGAAAACGACCTCTTTGCCGCCTGCGAGACGACGAACCCCGACCAAGGGTCGAGTCTGCGCAAACGGTCCATGATGACGCCTCCCGCTGCCCTGTTCGGCTACTCGCACCTTTATGGTGGCGTGCCGGGCGGTCAGGCGGAATTTGTCCGCGTACCCAAGGCCAACGTCGGCCCGTTCAAGGTGCCGGGCAGTCTCCCCGACGAGCGCGTGTTGTTCCTGTCGGACATCTTGCCCACGGGATATCAGGCCGTGCTCAACGCAAAAATCGAGCGAGGCTCCACCGTTGCCATCTTCGGTGCAGGCCCCGTAGGCCTGATGGCCGCCGCCTGCGCAAAGATGTTGGGCGCGGAGAGAATCTTCATGGTCGACGAGGAGCGCTATCGCCTCGATTTTGCAGTCACGGCGTTCGACGTCATCCCCGTCGATTTCAGTTCGGTAGACCCCTCGGAGTTCATTCTCGAGCAGACCGCAGGCCGCGGCGTCGACGCCTCCATTGATGCGGTGGGGTTCGAAGCGAAGGGCAGCACGACGGAAACGGTGCTCAGCACGTTGAAGCTGGAAACCAGTTCCGGCGAAGTGCTTCGCCAAGCCATTTCTGCGACCCGGCGTGGTGGCGTCGTCAGCATCCCGGGGGTGTATGCCGGCTTCATCCACGCGTTCCTCATCGGAGACGCATTCGACAAGGGCCTCACCTTGGCAATGGGTCAGACCCATGTCCAGAAATATTTGCCGGAACTCCTTGAATTCATCGAAGACGGCAAATTACAGCCGGACATCATCATCTCTCACCGCATGAAGCTGGCGGACGCCGCAAAGGGGTACGAGATTTTTGACAAGAAGGAAGAAGACTGCCGCAAGGTTGTCCTCACCCCATGACCCCGCTCGACAAGCCGCTGAAGCGCGACACGGTCATCCTGTACCTCGGCACCACGTGACGCTCTGGGAACCTGGCGTCACTCCTCGACAGCATTGAGCCCTTCCCGGTGCTGAGTGCCCCACTCGCTACGCCTGAGCAAGAAGTACAACCAGCCCAGTGCCGCGCCACCGTGGCGCATCAACTGGAACGAAAAGGGTTCCAGGATCGACGCAAGCAACGCCATGCCAAAACTCGAGGTCGTACTGTCGCCACTCCACCGTCGGTACAAGTGCACGGACCAGGCCTGAAACGCCAGATCGATGGCGATCTTGCCCAGGATGATGATCAACACTGGCAGCACGATCGCGACATGGCCACCAAAAAGAAAGGCGAGCAGCAGGAAAAAGGCTGTCAATCCATAGAGCGGCTGCACTG
>NZ_JBFUJE010000776.1:0-1407 GCF_056401535.1 Luteibacter sp. P4_E6
GTGTGTGGGAGCCGCTTCAGCGGCGATGGGAGGACGATCACCCCGCCCGGCAGTCGGCAGACACCTTGACTGCCGAAGCGGCCACGCACTGGCTAAACCCCGCCGGCAAATTGTCGAGGCGCAATGTCTCGGCCACCGGCAGTGAGAACGCGCGAACCTGCGCGTCGCCATGAAATACCGCGTAATAGCAACGGCCGCTCTGGCTCGCCTTGCATTCGAACCACGCTCGGCCCATGTGCACGTCGGTAAAGCTATCGAGGGTAACCGTTCCGTTCTCTCGTGCCGTCGCCACGATGCTGCGATTCTGCGCGTCGGTGCAACCGGCGAGGTTGAGGAAGCAGTAGATGATGGCTAGAAAAAGTCGCATGGAAGTCTCCTTCGTCACATGGCGCGGAAGATGGCCATGAACGGCTGACTCACATTCAAGGTTTCGGGGCGCCCACGCAGGCGCAGGCAACCCTTGCCGGTGTCGTCCCGTTCGACCGAGGCGACCTGGCGCAGGTTGACGATGGTGGAACGATGGATCTGGCGGAACGTCTTCGGATCGAGTTGGCGTAGCAGGTCGCGAATCGGACGGCTCAACAGCGCATCGCCCTCCGCCGTGGCGACCACCGTGTACTTGTTGTCCGCGCGGAAATAGATCACGTCGTCGACGAGGATCAGCCGCGTGGCCTTGCCGGCACCAGCGGTGATCCAGGTCAGTGGCTCGTCCGGCGCTTCGTCGAAGCGCTCGATCATGTCCTTCGCCAGATCACCCGTGCGGCGTGCGTGGCGCGCAGCATCGGCTAGCCGACTGCGCAGACGGGTGACCGTCTGTGCCAGGCGATCCGCAACCACCGGTTTGAGCAGATAGTCGATGGCGCCACGCTCGAACGCGTCGACGGCGTACTGGTCGTACGCGGTCACGAAGACCACCAGGGTTTGCGGACTGGCATCCGCCGCCGCAGCGGCCACTTCCATGCCCGTAAGTCCTGGCATGCGAATGTCGAGGAAGGCGATATCCGGTTGATGCGTGGCGATAGCCTCGAGCGCTTCACCACCGTCCTCGCAGACCGCCACGATCTCCAGGTCGGGCCACGCCTTTGCCAGTTCACGCTGGAGAGCTGCGGAGAGCAGCTTCTCGTCTTCGGCAACGATGCACTTAGGCATGATCGTTCACTCCCGTTGCTGGCAGCGTGATCGTCGCGGCGACGCCGGCTGGGAAGTTGTTACCGATGACAAAGCTCGCCAGCGCGCCGTAGGTCAGGCGCAGCCTCTCGCGCAGGTTCTTCAGGCCGATGCCGGTGCCCGAGCCTTCGCTGCGAAAGCCCATGCCGTCGTCGGCAACCGTCACCGAAAGCACACCGTCTTCCACGCGACCGCGAATCCATATCCCGCCGCCGCCAGGCTTCGGCTCGAGACCATGCT
>NZ_JBFUJE010000777.1:0-1406 GCF_056401535.1 Luteibacter sp. P4_E6
GACAAAGGCCTCAAAAACACACACATAGGCCACTGGTCAGAAATTTCTTGTTGCGTTATGTTTACGTCGCGGACAGGGATCCGCCAAAAGGGGTGGGGATACACGGTCGGTAAGACGCAACTATAAGTGGGCGATGATCTTATCGCTCCTGAGGCGCGCGACCATTCTTCGCTGGCACGTTATGCAAGGGCGCAAATGCGCTCGTACAGGATGTTGTATGGATGATTTGCATGTCGCTCGGGGCCGGTTGGCCCGCCGTTCCAGTCAGTTCACGGGGTCTGAGAAGGCACCCGCGTTTTTCGGATTAATCCGATTTTCAACGCGGGTGAAAGCCTCCATTCTGGTCGGCTTTCCCCAGCAAGGGCCTGTCGCCCCTGCTCACTTCGTAGCGATGTAAACGCTTCCCCGGCTTCGCCTTCGGCGATGAGCCGCGACGTCTGCTGCCTACGTTTTCACTTTGCCTTTCGATGACTTACGAGCCAAGCGTGAATAGAACCCTGAACCCCATCGCCCTCGGCCTTGTTTCCGCACTCGCCATGCTCCTTTCCGCCTGCGGTACGCCCGCGGCGAAGGACTTCGGCGGCCGCTGGAAGCCGGTCAACAAATACGACGACAAAGTGGTCGRGATCCCGCTTGCCCTGCCTTACACGTACTACGCGGCGCCGATGGACGGCACCCTGAAGACGATGTTGACGCGGTGGACGAAAGACACCGGCCTGAAGCTCGCCTATCGCCTCCGTTCCGACTTCAGTCTCACGCGCGCCGCATCGGGCATTCACACCACGGAGCTGCGTGACGCCACGGCACAGCTGAGCACGATCTACGGCGCGCAAGGTGTGGCCGTGACCGTCAGTGGGTCGGAACTGGTCGTCGAGGAAGTGAGCGCCAGCACCACGCCCGCGGCGCCTGTCGCGCCGGGCGCCAAGGTCTCTGCCGCACAAGCTCCCGCTGCAACCGAACCCACACCTGCCGCCGCTCCCGCGAACGACGAACACGTCGCCGCGAATGCGGACGCCAAGTAAGCGACGACAGGACAGGCCAACCCCATGCTCAATAAGAAAAGTTCGCCGAAGATCGACCAGGCCGTCGCTCACAGCGTCAGCTTCGAAGTCACCCTTGCCGATATAGCCAAGCGAAACGAAAAGCGCGCCTGGATCGTCGCGATTTGCGCACTCGCCGTCTCGGTGATGCTCGGCGCGTGCATTTTGTACATGATGCCGCTGAAGGAAAAAGTGCCGTATCTCATCCTCGCCGATGCGTACTCGGGAACGAGTTCCTTGTCCCGCGTCACCGACGATGTCGTGAATCGCCAGATCACCTCGAGCGAGGCCGTCAACCGCAGCAATGTCGCTCACTTCGTGCTCGCTCGCGAAGCCTATGACCTTGCTCTGACGAATCTACGCGAC
>NZ_JBFUJE010000778.1:0-1405 GCF_056401535.1 Luteibacter sp. P4_E6
GCCGATGGATCGGCGCTTTCCGGCTGGACGATCGAATATGGCGCGCTGGCGGTATCCAGCACAAAGGCCGTACAGGAGATCGATTTCTGGATCACGGGTGGAAACCCCTGCGACCCGGAGGCCTACGCGGCCGCATCCATTCTCCCTCCCGGTGCGGCTAAGCCCATCCAGACCCGCCCGGGCCCCGGCCACGCGTTCGATAGCAACGTCAGACTTCCCTCGAGCGTCAATCCACTATGGCAGGTCACGACATTGAAGCTTGCCAAAGTCTCGTCGAGCGACAAGGTTTACGTAAACGGCCTGGCGCAGGTCAAAGTCAAGATCGAGTACGCGATCACCGACCTGATCACCCACAAGCCCGCCGAGCTGACGGCGGCAGAGCTCAAGAGCCTGACCATCGGCTTCTACGACGGAATGGATGCACTTCCCATCGATATCGGACCGAAGTGGGTCACCAGCCTCGGTGTCGACAAGGATTACGACGCGACGCATTACAAGGGTTACCTTCCCTATCCCGACGGCACGAAGCGTGATGCTGGTGAACGGGATGAACCGCCGTCGTCTCCTCAGGCAAGTCGCTTTTGCTATTTCTATGTCGCCTGCTACGGAAACCTGTACGAGAGCGTGACGCTTTGTGCACGGGTGCAGTGTCGCGACGGATGGATCTACGCGTCCAACGGCACGAGCATCGATCCTTGCGGGGCGGAGCATGACAGTGGGCTCGAATCGTCGCTGCCCATCTATGGCGTGAAGCCGGAAGTCGGGAAGATCAGCCAGTTCCCGTGGGTGCGCGACGTCCTCGTCGGTGACGACCACGGCATCGAGGCGCATGGCAAGGGGGTCAATCCCGAGAGCACGGTCGGTGGTGACGAGGGAGGGACCCGCAAGCCCCGCGTCACCAATCCCGACTCCGTGCACCGGTACACGTTGTCGTTCATCGACAAGTGGGGCAACCAGGTCGGCATCCGCTTCGTGGAGCTTGAACCCAAGGGCATGATTCAATGGCATGACAAGGGGACGGGCGATTTCCGCGCCTGCTTCACCGGCTACGCGGTTCCGGATAGCAAAGAGCTTCAGTGGAATACTGCGGTACCTGTCGGAGACACGCCGCTGCCTACGCTGCCGTCCTCCGAGGAGACAAAAGCCGCCATCGTCCTGGTGGGGCGACAGGACATCCTTTATCAAGAGGGGAAGCCGAACGGCCCCTGCACCGTGAAGGCCACGGACTCGTACGGGAATACAACGACCTTGCATGTGAAGTTCGCCGGTACGATCGGTGACGGGCGGTGGGAACTGGTTCTCTACTGAGTCACTACCCGGTGGCGATCCGACGCCGGGTCTCGCATGGAGGCGAGTATGTCGCGCGAAAGAAAGAAGCAGCTTCCTTCTTCGGGTGCGGGGGGGC
>NZ_JBFUJE010000779.1:0-1401 GCF_056401535.1 Luteibacter sp. P4_E6
TCCGCCGCCCTGCCCGCTTCCGCACCCGGGGACAGCATCTCGGCCATCAACGCGGCATCGGCACGCTCCAGATACGGCACGACGGAGCGGCCGATCATCGACTCGCGCGTCGAGCCCAGCAAGGAAGCGAAGCGTTGGTTGCAGTAAAGGACCACCCCGTCCCCCGTCAGGGTGACGGCGCCTTCCTGCATGTGTTCAACGAGCACGCGATAGGGCCGGTCGGCACTCTCGAGCGTGTAGATGCGCTGCCCCTCGGGATGGTGGACGACCACCGCGTCCACTTCACCCCGACGGATGGCATCCAGCGTTTCTTCCGCCTCGCGCAGCCGTTCCTCGAGCCGTTCACGGCTGGGCAGTTCGTCTTCAAGGTAATCGTCGCGCACCATCAGCCTCGTTCGGGTGGCCGTGGCGCAAGGTCGAGCCCGGCCAGGACTTTGAGCTCATCGGAGAGGTCCCCGATGATGCGACGCAAAGGCTCGGGCAACACCTTGACCAGCGTCGGCGTGGCAACGATCTGCAGGTCCCTCGTTGTCTCCGGGCGCTCGTACACATCGATAACCTCGAGCTCGTACCGGCCGTCGAGATTCTCTTCGCAGATTTTGCGCAGGTTTTCGATGGCACGCGTGGAACGGGGCGTGGAGCCGGTGATGAACAGTCGGAGCTGGTAGTGCGGCAACGAGGTCATGTCGCGGACGACCGCGGGATCATGTCCAGGCCCACGAGGACGCGCTCCGCATTGGACAGGTCGCCGATGACGCGACGCAGCGGCGGCGGCAGGCGCCGGATGAGTGTGGGGACCGCCACGATCTGGTCGCCCGCAGCCAGCTGCGGCGTCACCTGTAGGTCGACCACTTCGATGGTGTAACGCCCGGCCAGATGCTCTTCGCAAAGCCGCTTCAGGTTGGCGATGGCCGCCAGCGACTTGGGCGTCTGGCCGGCGACGTACAGGCGCAGGTGAACCTGGCCATCGTCGTCGAGGGGTACGTCGTGTGCGGCGCTCACAAGTCACCTCGCAGCGTCGACATCAGGGATCGGTCGGCATGGCGGTTGGTCGCGTCCACCTCGTCCTGCTCGCCCATCCGGGTCACCTCGGCCTCTTCGCTCTCCAGCTCGGCCTGCAGTTCGGCGATCTGCCGCTCAACCGCAACACGACGACGCTCCAGCACCCTCCGGCGGGCCGTGACCCTGTCCTGCCTGGCCTGTTCGGCCTCCCGTTCGCGCGCTTCCTGGGCGACCCGTGCGGTGCCGGTGAGCACACCATCGGGTCCGACGTAAACGGGCACCATCTCGATGCCGTGATCCGTCAGGCGGTATTCCCGCAGCTGCTTGGAATGGCTCATGCCGCGTGCCTTCAGCAACGAAAGGACGCGATTGCGTTCGCCGTTGGCCTCGAGATCGGTC
>NZ_JBFUJE010000780.1:0-1383 GCF_056401535.1 Luteibacter sp. P4_E6
CCTTGTAGGACGCCTCGCCGAACGCCCGGTAGCCCAGCCGTTCCGCCACCCGAATCGAGGGAACATTCTCGGGATTGATGATGCAAACGGTGCGTCCTGTCTCGCGATGCGCGAAGAACCAGTCGTGCGCGGCCTGCACGGCTTCGGTGGCGTAGCCTTTTCCTTGTGCGGACCGTGCGAGCACCCAGGCCGCTTCCGGAAAGGGATCGAAGTCGTCACCGAGGTCGCGGTGAAAGGTTGCGAGTCCGACGTCGCCGACGAAGCGACCACCCTCTTTCTCCCGCACGGTGAACAGACCGTGCCCGTAGGCGGACCAGTGACCAATGTTCCGTAGCAGCTTGATCCAGGTGTCCTCGGATGCCGCGGGGCCGCCGATGAAATGCATGACCTCCGGATCGGTTCGCGCTGCATGGCAGTCGTCGAAATCGGAAACGGACGTGGGACTGAGGATCAGGCGTTCGGTAACGATCATGGCGCTTTGAATTCGCTCGGATGAAAGTGGTCTCAGTCTAAGCGTGTTCACGGCCCGGGCGCGAGTGGAGCACCAGTTGCCGATTCGATGAGGATCGGAAAGAATCGGATCTCACCCCGCATGCCGGGGTCGCCTGTCATTCAACAAGGAAGGGGAACGCATATGACACCACGCATGTGGTTTGCACTGGTCCTGCGCTATCTCGGCGCCGCGTCGATCATGAGTGCCATCAGCTATCTGGTGACCGCGTACGACACACAGAAGGGCCTCAATTCGGGAAGCCTGAACGTATTGGCAGAAATCAATCACGCGGTCGTGGAGACGATCATGGGGCTGGCACTGCTGTTCTTCGCCGATCGCATTTCGGCCTTCTTCGTCCCCGCCTTAAGAGCGGCGCCGCCGAGTAGCGATGTCACCGCTCCCAAGCCCACGGTCGAGGCGGGAGAGTGACGCCGCCATATCACGACTCGACGGCATAGCGTTCTACATGCGTCGCGCATCGCTCGCAAACCGCTTGAGGATCAGCGCGAAGAGAAAGGCGACGAAGGCGGCGTAGGCGTACTGGCCTCTCGCCACACCCGTTCCATAGGGAAACCATATCCCCGGAACGCCTAGCGCGTTGAACTCGGTCGCGAACAAGCCTATGCCGACCAGGATGGCGCAAAGCGCTGCCATGCCACCGTCCACGCTGCCAACGCGAGCGGCGTATCCATATCGCCATCGACGCTGACTTTCATCCGGTACTCATGGGTCTGCCACGAGTCTAAGCGACCAGTCGCGGGGCCAGCCATACCTCGCCTCCCGACATGACGCCTGCATTTACAACGTTGCCGAATCGACGGCATGATCTGCCCGGGCTAGGAGAAGGCTAGGGTTGGCTGATGAGTGACGATGGTGATTTGGTCGAACCT
>NZ_JBFUJE010000781.1:0-1372 GCF_056401535.1 Luteibacter sp. P4_E6
GTACTACACCAGTCGCATCATGATCCAGCCGACGGTGAAGCTGCCGGCGGGCTGGAAGTTCGCCAGCTCACTGGAGACGGACACACCCGACAGCGCGACGCCGAGCTTCAAGGCCGTCAGCTTCGAGAATCTCGTCGACTCCCCGCTGATTGCCGGTCGTCATTTCAATCGCGTGGATCTTTCGCCAGGCGCCCAGCCCGCCGTGCACCTGAACATCGTCGGTGACAGTGCCGCGAGCGTCAAAGCCACCGACAAGCAGATTGCCGGCCAGCGTGCGCTGATCGTCCAGGCCAACAAGCTCTTCGGCGCGCATCACTACAGCCACTATGACTTCCTGCTGATCAACTCCGATCACACACAGCACTTCGGCCTCGAGCACCACCAGTCGAGCGACGATCGCCTGTTCGCCAATTTCCTCACCGACAACGACGTCAATCTCGCCGCCGGTACGCTGCTTCCCCACGAGTACGTGCATTCGTGGAACGGCAAGTTCCGCCGGCCCGCCGACCTCTGGACGCCGACCTTCACTGAAACGATGCAGGACGACCTGCTCTGGGTTTACGAAGGCCTGACCGACTACTGGTGCGGCGTGCTCGCGGCGCGCTCCGGCATCTGGACCACCGAGCAGTGGCGCGATTCGCTCGCCAGCATCTCAGCCGGCATGTCCAATCGCACGGGCCGCTCGTGGCGTTCGCTGCAGGACACCGCCGACGCGGCACCCCTGACCTATGCGGGAGCCGGCGGCTGGTCCAACTATCGTCGCGGAACGGACTTCTATCCCGAAGGCCAGTTGCTCTGGCTCGATGTGGACACGAAGATCCGTGATCTATCGGGCGGCAAGCATTCGCTCGATGACTTCGCGCGCGCGTTCTACGGCATGGACAACGGTAACTACGCGACGAAGACCTATACCTTCGACGACGTTGTCAGCACGCTCAACGGCGTGCAGGCCTATGACTGGGCGAGCTTCCTTCGCCAGCGACTCGATGCCACCGGCAATACGCTGCCCGAGCATGGCATCGAAAACGGTGGTTGGAAGGTCGTCTACGACGACAAGCCGAGCGGCTTCGACAAGACGGCGGAGACGCTGCGCAAGTCGACCAACTTCGCCTATTCGCTCGGCGTGCAGGTATCCGACAAGGGCGTGATCCAGGACGTGCAATGGGACGGGACCGCGGCAAAAGCCGGACTCGTGCCGGGCCTGACCATCGTCGCCGTCAACGGCAAGGACTTCTCCGGCCAGACACTAAAGGATGCGGTCACCGATGCGAAGTCGACCACCACACCGATCGAGTTCCTGGTCAAGAACATCGACGAGTACAGCACGGTGAAGGTCGATTACCACGGCGGCCTGAAGTATCCGCACCTGGTC
>NZ_JBFUJE010000782.1:0-1372 GCF_056401535.1 Luteibacter sp. P4_E6
CATCTGCGGGTTGGCCCATGGCAAGGCCTTGACCCAGCCGAACAGTCCCTTGCCGCCGCGAAGGCGCGCCGCGATTTCCACCGACGCGCAAATCGTGAACACCGTCAGCAGGGTCGGCACGGCGACCATGGCGGTAAAGATGGAATGGACCACCTTGAACCCGGCACCCACTTCCGGATCCGCGAACAGATGGTGGATACCGATGGGCATCGCGAAGACGAGGAATAGCGCGAACGAGATGCGCGCCATCGAATCGCTGTACAGCCGCCCGCCAATGGCACGGGGGACGATGGTGTAGAACGCGATGTACGCTGGCATCAGCCAGAAATAGACGATGGCGTGGAGCGTCCACGAAAAGAGGACGCGCGAAAGTCCGGCATTGATCGTCGTCGCGAAACCGAGGGCGACAGGCAGGATCTGAAACAGCAGTTCCAGCGCCGCGCCAACGGCGGTCCATCCCCACAGATAGGCGCCCGCCACGTTGGCGAACATGGCCAGGGGAACCGGTGCGCCGGGATGGGCACGCTTCCACACATACAGGTTGATGCCCATCAAGGCGACCCAGACCCAGGAGCCGACCACCACCAGGACAACGCCAATGTAGTAGAACGCGTTGCCGATCATCGGCGGATAGAACGTGTACAGGACCGAATCCAGCCCCATGGCGACAGGCACGACCGCGGCCACGGAACCGATGATGATCATGTAATAGCCGGCCCAGGCCCACCGCCGGCCGACAAGCGGCTGCCCCAGCGCCGCTTCGGATATGAAGTAGCCGAACCCCATCGCGACCAGGGTTGGAAACACATAGCCCATGACGGTGCCGTGCGCCGTGACCGATCGGTAGTAGAGGTCCGCGTTGCGCAGCCAACCATGCAATGGACTACGAATGAACATCTGCCATTCGCCCAGCAGGATCGCCACGCCGAAGAGCGCGAAGGCCAGCCAGAAGTGCGCGAGGATGAGTCGCTTGTTATAGATCACAGCTKGCTCTCCTCGTTGGGCCGACCAGTCTGGCGAAAGCGTCCGGTTCGACCACCTTGACGTTCGCCCACATGCCCTCGTGTCCCGTGCCGCAGAACTCGTGGCAAGGCATCAGGTGGTCGCCGGGCTTCTCGAAGCGGGTCTTGAAGGTAGAGATGTAGCCGGGTGAGACCATCGAGTTGATGTTCGTGCCGGTGATGAGCATGCCGTGGATGACGTCGGCACTCGTCACGCGGAAGGTGACCGGTGTGCGCGAGGGAACGACGATGCACTGAGGCGTGAAGGAATACTGTTGCCCGACGATTCGCACGGTGACCGATCCGTCCGTCTCCACGGCGCTGCCGAGATTGCTCTCGACGAACTCACCGGAGACATGCAGGGTGGAAGG
>NZ_JBFUJE010000783.1:0-1366 GCF_056401535.1 Luteibacter sp. P4_E6
CATCGGTATACATGCGCAACTGGGCGGAGGGGGACGGCTGCCCGGTGGTCTCGTCGACGAAGTCGTAGGTGAGCTCGAGTTCCAGCGTGTACGGGTGCTTTTCCTGTACATCCAGGCGCACCTTCAGGCCGTCGTCCACATCGGAGATGTAACGGCCCGGCGCCAGCCGCTGCGGCGCGAACAACCGTGCCAGCCGGTGATAGTTCTCCGCATACAGCCCCATCAGGAAGCCGAAGCGTCCCGGGAGGAAAGCGGATGGGCGTTCGATGACGGCGGTCATGTCGGGCGAGGGTCTCCGTAGGGCTGTCTAATACATGTGACGTTCGATGCCGAGGTACTCGAAAATCTTGCTCGAAATCTCCTCGATCGACGTATGCGTGGTGTTGAGGACCGGAATATTTTCCCGTCGCATGAGCCGGTCGGCCTGCTCCAGTTCCCAGCGACACTGTTTCAGGGTCGCATATCGGCTCCCGGGGCGCCGCTGCTCACGGATCTGCGCAAGGCGGTTCGGGTCGATGGTCAGCCCGAACAGGCGGCTTCGATAAGGGCGGAGACGGGTTGGCAGCTCCAGCTTGTCCAGGTCGTCGTCCGTGAGCGGATAGTTGGCGGCACACACGCCGTAATGCAAGGCCATGTAGAGGCAGGTAGGCGTCTTGCCGGAACGGGAAACGCCGACGAGAACGAGGTCCGATTCGTTGTAATCGACATCCAGGCCATCGTCATGCGCCAGGGCATAGTTGGTGGCGTTTATCCTCGCTTCGTAGCGTTCGAAGTCCACCAGGCCGTGTGAACGGTTGACCGCGCCCGACTGCTTGGTGCCCAGTTCCGCCTCCAGCGGGTCGATGAAGGGGGCAAAGACATCCAGCATCAGTGCCCCGCTGCCGGCGACGATGTCGCACAGGGCACGGGAAGTCATGGTGTTGACGACGATCGGCCGCTGCCCGTCCTGGGCGTACTTGGTCTTGATGCGCAGGGAGGCGGCCTCGGCTTTCTGCGGGTTGTCGATGAACGGCAGGCGGTGGGTATCGAACTGGACCCCCTCGAACTGGGCCAGCATGCTGTTCCCGATGGTTTCGGCGGTGATGCCGGTGGAATCGGAAATGAAGAAGACGGTACGGCGCATCGGGGTTTTCCCAGCGGTTGGTCCATGGGCAAACCTTAGCGCAAGACGCCGCCATAACAAGCGACCCCTCATGATCCCTGAACGTTTGTGCATCGCGCCTTGTTTCCACGGTGACAGGGCTACCACAATGCGCGGATTTCTAGCGCGGCCCGCCGCAATACCGACGAACCGATGTGAGGACTTTCCTTTGAGCGACCTGGTACTTTGGCTCGACGCGCTGCGCATGACCGATCTGGGCAAGGT
>NZ_JBFUJE010000784.1:0-1365 GCF_056401535.1 Luteibacter sp. P4_E6
CAGTACGTGGGCCTCGTTCCTGTCGCCCTACCGTCGACAGTGAATCTCGGCGGCCATGATGCGTACGTGAAGAAGCTTCGCGGCATGCTTCAGGCTGCGGGCGCTTCCGTCGCGGTCGCTTCGGAAGCCTTCATCGGTTTCCTCGGTGAAGCTGTCGTTGGCCTGGATATTGCCAAGTGGGGCACGCCGGCCGCGTTCGYCGAGCTGCCGATCCAGAATATCGAACTGCAGCCGCTCGGTCCGACCGAAGTCGCGTACCTGCAGTTCACCTCGGGCAGCACCGGTACGCCGAAGGCGGCGATGATCACCGAGCAGGCCTTGATGGCCAACTTGCAGGGTTCGAACAATTACGGCCTCGACCTGCGTGACGACGACCGTTTCGTGTCCTGGCTTCCGTTCTATCACGACATGGGCCTGGTCGGCTGTCTGCTCACCGTCATGGCGGGTCAGCGCTCGATCGACTATCTCGACACGCGCGAGTTCGCGATGCGTCCGCGTCGCTGGCTGGAGCTGATGAGCCGTTCGAAGGCAACGATCGCCTACAGCCCGCCGTTCGGTTACGAAATGTGCGCGCGTCGCGTCAAGCCGTCGGATATCGCTTCCTACGACCTCTCGCACTGGCGTGTTGCCGGTATCGGCGCCGAGCCGATCCTGCCCGAAGTACCCAAGCATTTTGCCGAGCTGCTGGCGCCGGCCGGTTTCGACGCGCGCGCGTTCGTGCCGTCCTACGGCATGGCCGAGGCCTCGCTGGCAATCAGCTTCTCGCCGCTGCAGGCTGGCATCGTGGTCGAGTGGATCGATCCGACCGACCTGGCCGAAGACCTTATCGCGACGCCGGTCGCTGCCGGCACCGGCACGGGTTTCGTCCGTTGCGGCGGCCCACTCCCGGGTCACGAGCTCGAGATCTGGAACGACGCGGGCAAGCAGCTCGCCGACCTCCACGTCGGCCGCATCATGGTTCGTGGTCCGAGCGTCATGTCGGGCTACTTCCAGCAGCCGGAAAAGACCGCTGAAGTGCTTGCCGCTGACGGCTGGCTCGACACCGGCGACATCGGTTACGTCGTCGACGGCGAAGTCGTGGTCACCGGTCGTCACAAGGACATGATCATCGTCAACGGCCGCAACATCTGGCCGCAGGACATCGAGCGCATCGTCGAACGCCAGCCGGAACTGCGTTCGCAGGACGCGTCGGCCTTCGGTGTGCCGGGCCCGGGTGGCGCGGAAGTCGCCGCCGTGGTCGTCCAGTGCAACACCGACGATGTCGACGTCCGCGAGTCACTGGTCAATCGCATTCGTGGCGATCTCCTCGAAGAGCTGGGCATTGCCTGCCTCATCGAGCTGGTGCCGCGTCACACACTGCCGCGT
>NZ_JBFUJE010000785.1:0-1363 GCF_056401535.1 Luteibacter sp. P4_E6
GCTCTGTCAGCAGAGTCACGACGGTACGCCTTGCGGGGTCTGCCGCAGCTGCCACCTGGTGGCTGCCGGTACGCACCCGGACGTGGCCACGTTATCGTTCGGCCTGCGCAAGGACGGCGTGACCCGCAGCGAGATCGTCGTCGACCAGATCCGCGACCTTTCCGCACGGTTGGCCATGTCCAGCCAGTTCGGCGGCTGGCAGATCGCCACGGTGGATCCGGCCGACGCGATGAACGCCGCCGCAGCGAACGCCTTGCTGAAAACCCTCGAGGAGCCGACCCAGGCCACCTTGCTGGTGCTTGTCGCCGATGAGCCGGCACGGTTGCCCGCGACTATCCGCAGCCGCTGCCAGCGCATCGATTTCCTGGTGCCGTCACGCGACGTCTCCCTGGCGTGGCTGGCTGGCGAAGGGGTGAAAGAGGCGGAAGCGGCACTCGACGCGGCCGGCGGCAATCCCGGCATGGCGCGGACCTGGGCGGCTGACGGCGCGCTCAAGCACCGCGTCGAGGTGCGTCATGATCTCAAGGCGCTCGCCGCCGGCCGCGGCGACGCGATGGAAGTCGTCAAGCGCTGGCAGGCGGCCGAGCCGGCTCGGTACCTGTGGTTCGCGGCACAGGCCGCGACGGACGAACTCCGTGCCCGTGCCGCCGGCGTCGCCGCTCCGCTGGAAAGCCAGCTGGATGACGAATCGCTCGATGCCTGGTACGGCAAGGCAAACCGGGCAAGAGATGCGCTGCGCGGGCCGCTCCGCGTCGATCTGTTGCTGCTCGAGCTGCTTGCCGCCTGGCGTTGACGCTGCCTTATCGGGCGTTCGGCCTTAATCGGCACATCTCTAGCGCCTCGCAAGGAACTTAGCCTTTGTCCCGCGACCCCGTCATCGACGGCAGTACCCGTCTACTTGTCGTCGCGCCCCACCCGGACGACGAATCGCTCGCCGCCGGCATGCTGATCCAGCGCACGCTCGCCATGGGTGGGCGTGCCGATGTCCTGCTCCTCACCGATGGCGACGACAATCCGTGGCCGCAGCGCTGGATGGAGCGGCGCCTGGTGATCGACTCGGCCGGCCGGGCTCGCTGGGGTGCGCGACGTCGGCTCGAGGTGGCTGCGGCACTGGGTCGGCTCGGCGTCGGCCCGGAGCACCTGCATGCCCTCGGTTGGCACGACATGCAGGTCACCGATGAGCTACGACTGCGAACCTCGGCGGCGGTAGGCGCGATTCGTCGCATCGTCGAGCGGGTACGGCCCACCCTGGTCGTGATCCCCGATCTGCGCGACAGCCATCCCGACCACGGTTCAGCCCATGTCCTTGCCCGACTGGCTCTGTCGGCGGCGGGGTCGATGGCCGAGATACTCACTTACATGG
>NZ_JBFUJE010000786.1:0-1358 GCF_056401535.1 Luteibacter sp. P4_E6
ATCTTGTCGTCCGCGATGCCAGGGCCGTCGTCTTCGACGATCAGCTCGAGACCGCTACGACCCTTCCCCTTGCCGCTACTGCGCGCGGTAAGCAGGACACGATGCGACGCCCATTTAAAGGCGTTCTCGACCAGGTTTCCCATCAGCTCGAGCAAGTCGCCTTGCTCGCCCGGAAAAGCGGCGCCATCGTCGATCTCGAATTCGCACAGGACATTCTTGGCGGCGTAGACCTTCTCCAGGCTTTGCACCAGATCCTCCGCGTGACCCGCGATGGGCTCTTCCGCGGCGATCGTGCGACGCCCTGACGTGGCCGCGCGCGACAGCTGGTATGCGACGATCTCGTCCATTTTTCGCACCTGGTCGAGGATGTCGCCGCGCAGGCTGCGCGCGTCGCCATCGGTTTCCAGTTGCGAGCGCACCACGGCGAGCGGTGTCTTCAGGCTATGCGCGAGATCCGCAAGCGTGTCCCGATAGCGAGACCGCTGTTCGCGCTCGCTGTCGATGAAGGCGTTGAGGCGACGCGTCAGTACGGTGAGCTCGACCGGGTACGGTCCATCGAGGTGGTCCCGCGTGCCACGTTCGATGTGTGCCAGGTCACTCGACACACGACGCAGCGGCAGCAGGCTCCAGCGCAACAGGAACAGCTGCAGCAGCATGAGCATCATGCCGAGCATGGCCAGCCACAGGAACTGCGTACGCCGGTAGGTGGCCACCTGCCGCTCGAACTGATCTTCGGTCTGCGCCACGGCGAATGTCAGCGGCACGCTGCGCTTGTCGGTGGTATCCAGCGATACACCGTAGCTGAAGACATAGAGCTTGCCGCTACGCGTCTCGACCGGTTCGAACGCGGTCTCGCCGGGCGACAGCATGCGCACGAAATCGAAGTCGCGACCCAGGGCCGACGACGACTCCCAACGAAACCCATCGTTGCCCACGATGATGGCGTACAGACCCGAGCCCGGACGCGAAAAATCGGGATTGGGCTGGCTATCCGGCGTAGTGACCTTGCCGGCGCGGGTCGTGTCCGTGCCGGTGATATAGGCGATGGCGTAGTTGTGCAGCCGGTCGTGCATGGCCGACAGCTCAGAGGCGTAGTTCGCCTTGTTCTGCGCCAGACCGGTCAGGCCCAGGAAGGCAGCGAGCGCGAAACCAGTCGCCAGCGCCGCGCGCGCGGCCAGCGAAAGAGGCCGACGTTTGGTGGATGAAGCGTTGTCCATGCTTCGAGCTTACCTCGGGGCGGCGCGACGTCTCGATCGCGCCGCCCCCGGATGGATCAATCTTCGTCCGCTTCGTTACGCGGGATGGCGAAACGATAGCCGCGGCCACGCACGGTCTCGATGGGCTTGAGCACGCTTTCC
>NZ_JBFUJE010000787.1:0-1358 GCF_056401535.1 Luteibacter sp. P4_E6
CCCGTGACGGTCAGCCGTGCGTATACGCTGACGATCGCAGCCGTCACCGTAGGCATCTCGCCGGCTACCTTGCCGAACGGCATCGTGGCCACTGCCTACACCACGACACTGACGGGAACCGGCGGTGTCGCGGCTTACACATTCATCGTCAGCTCGGGGGCTTTACCGCAGGGCCTCACGTTATCCCCGGGCGGCATCCTTGCCGGCACCCCGACGGTACACGGCCCGGCATCGTTCACCATCCAGGCCACCGACGCGCACGGCATGACGGGGACGCAGGCTTATACCGTCACGATCGGCGATGCCATACCGGTTGCCGTGGCCGATACAGCCAGCACGCCGGCTAACCAGGCCGTCTCGATTCCGGTCACCACCAACGACACCGGCGTGATCACGTCGGTCACCGTGGCGAGTAATCCCGCACACGGTGCGGCGGTCGCTAACGGCCTGTCGATCAGCTACACGCCTGCCGCCAACTTCTTCGGTACCGACACCTTCACTTACACGGCGACCGGTCCCGGCGGTACATCGAATGCCGCCACAGTCACCGTCACCGTACAGGCGGGTGCCGTCCCGATCGTGACCAACCAGGCCGTCACGGCGACGGCCGGCAATCCGGTCACCGTCAATGCCACCACGGGCGCCACCGGCGGCCCCTTCACCACGGTGGCTATCGTCACCGCGCCCACCGTGGGCACGGCCACCGTGAACGGTACGAATATCGTCTACGCCGCACCTGCGGATGCCAGCGGTATCCAGCACTTCACCTACACCGTGTCCAACGCCTTCGGTGCATCTCAGCCGGGCACGGTGACGGTGACGCTGCAGGAACGACCCGTCGCTCCCGCCTTGAGTGCGACGGTTGCCGCGGGACAGAACGTGCAGGTGGACCTCACGTCCGCTGCGCGTGGCGGTCCGTTCACCGATGCCACGGTGGTTTCGCTTTCACCCGCGCAAGCAGGGCACGGAACGATCGTGAAGACAGCGAACGGCTATCGCCTCGACTTCGCGGCAGCGGCCGCTTTCTCTGGCCAGGCACAACTGGTCTATACCCTCGCCAATGCCTATGCGACATCGCAACCGGCGACCGTGACGATCACGGTGACCGCGCGGCCGGATCCGTCGAAGGATCCGGAAGTGCTCGGCGTCCTCGGTGCGCAGGTGGATTCCACGCGGCGCATGGCGACGGGGCAGATCTCGAACTTCCAGCAGCGCCTGGAATCGTTGCATGGGGCCGCGAACTCACGCTTCAGCAACGGGCTGAGTTTCAGCTCCGGTGGCGGTCGCACGCCTACGGATACGACTCGTCCGGGTAAGGGTGTCGCGGATGCGATGACCGATCCGAACGGCCCGAACTT
>NZ_JBFUJE010000788.1:0-1358 GCF_056401535.1 Luteibacter sp. P4_E6
GCTCCAAGGCTGCCATATGCTCGGCAGCGACGGCATGGTCGCCGAGCGACAGAGCTTCGCGGACGAGGGTGATGTGATATGCAGGTTCGCCTGGCTCCTTCGCCGAGGCGTCTTTTGAAAGGCGGAAGGCGAGCTGTGTGTCACGTAGGCCACTCCATGCAAAGTCCGCATATGCCGCGAGCAGCCGGGCTCGCGGATCTGGATGTGTGAGTGCTGCAAGATACAACCGGACGATGCGATTCGCAGGAAGCGTGCACATCCCCTTGAGGCTGCAGGTGCTCAGCGAGAAGATCGCGCTTTCGTCCTCAATGGTTGGCGGCTTGGAATGGAGCTTGGCTTCCATGGAATCCCACCAAGCATCCTTGATGGGTTGATGCATTCGCGCCGCGAAGAAAATAAGCGCCTGCTCGGGTAGGGTCGAGGCCCCCGGCAAGACCGCTGCACGTTCAAGCTGGCGCGGAATCAGTGGGACGAACGGTGAAGACGCGTCGTACTGGGATCCGATGATGTACGTTCGTCCAAGCTCGTACTGAGCCCGTGGTGATTGGGGGTTGCGTGCGGCCAACTCCTCCGCGAGCCCCACAGGGGTTCTCCATCGGTAGGCCGTGAAACCCGTGAGTACCGCCCAATAGACGATGGCGAACGCGAGAACGATGTTGCCTACGGTCACGCGGCTCGAAGTTGGGACTGTGCCGTTAACCACTACCGAGGTAGTCACGTTTCCGCGCAGGCCGGTTACCACTGCTAGCATGACGCCTATGCTGGCGAAATAATTGCGGTGCTCGTAGATGAGTTCGAGAGGAATTACGGTTCCAGTCAGCGTGTGACAAGCGAGCATCCAGGCGATCCCGAGACTGGCCAGTCGTGCACGCTTGCGCAGTAGGATGGCCGCACCCGCTAGGCCGACAAGTCCGGCGATGCTGAAAAGGGTGGCCAGCGGTGCAAAGAGGCCTGTCGAGATCCGAAAATCGTCGTGGTAGAAGGAGAGGCCTGTCGGCGTCGGGAAGATTGTCCAGGCGAGGTAATCCAAGACGATTCGTGCTTCGCTCAACAATCGTGTGGACATCGTAAAGTCGCGAGGTGCCCAGGTTGACGCTCGCATAAGCGCCGGCCCGACCCATAGAACACCTGCAATGCCAGGTATCAGGAGCGCCGCGATAAACAGCGCAATGATGAAGCGCGATCTCCGAAAGCTGCCCTCTCTGGCCGCTGTACGCCAGTGAAAGACGAAGAGTTCCAGAAGAAAGGCGTAGAGGGGGGTGAGAACCGCGGTCTCCTTAGCCAGAAGGCCCAGCGCGGTGCAAGCGATAAGGCTCGTCGTCGCGGTCACGCGCCCATATCCGCTGCGAAGCATTCGC
>NZ_JBFUJE010000789.1:0-1358 GCF_056401535.1 Luteibacter sp. P4_E6
GTAGATCGAGTGTACAACCTTGAGGTAAGCGTCCCTAGGAAGAGACCCATTGATTGGCTTCGGAAAAAGCAACAGGGCTCCCTGAAGCTCCGTTTCGGGATTCCGGTACCCCAACTGCGGCTGCACGTAGGGGGCATCAACAACCCCGAAGCCAACCATTTTCAACAGACGCATCAAAGCGAAGCCATAACGTGCTTCGGCATCATCTCGCAGCGGAGCGATTTCCACTGCGACGTAGCGGTGATCCGGATAGTTTTTCCGTATGAATGCTTTGACGTGCTCCGCAAACTCAAAAAAGACGTTATACCCACCCCGGTACTTATCATCGATTGTGATGTAGTCGATCACAATCAGGTCGTGGTCGCGCAGGTGTACCAATTGACAGTAACCCGCGAGATCACTGTTGATGAAGAATGCAAGAACGTGAAAGCGGTCATCGAAACGCTTATTGTAATTATTTAGCCAGTGCCCGATCTCGTTGGTGTCCGTTCGAAGAGACGGAGGGGTATGGGTTGCGTAGATTGCGATTGCGCCCGCGTAGTTGGCATCGGAGGTTGACTTGATTTCTTTGATTGAATAGCTGGCCGAATAGTCAACTTGCATCTGCTGATAATTCCTAGTTATCGTCAATTAGACCGTTTCAACGGCATAGCAAGCCACATCCACAGCGCGAAGTATCCTTCTCGAAACCGCCGGCTCTATGTTTGGATCGCCAGCATATTGTCGTTCTCGAGAATCGCTTGGCGCTGAATGAGCGAGTCCACGACATCCGAGATTCGCTCACGGACCTGAGCACTAATGGCGCGCACGCCGATGGCCCTAGCCACACGCTCAACTACCTGTGAACGGCTCGCGCCAAAGTTGCGATCGACGATGAGCATCACAGCCGCGGCGAGTTCGGTAGGCGGCAGCATGTCGGGCCTACGCAAAGCGATGGAGATGACCTCCGACCGATCGCGGATAGCCGGCTGCGTCTCAGGAAGCGATAGAAAATCACCATCTTTAGCGAGGTAGCGTTGGCCTACGGCGACGTCGATGGCAGCACTCACCGCCAGCTGTATACGGCTTCCCGCTCGCCTCACACCCCAAGCATCACGAATCCGAGAAACGACCTCGTCCACGTGCACGGGACCTTCAATGCTGACTGCCTCAACAACCAACTGCGTGATCACTCCCTTGGGGACTTCGTGCAGCTCTTCAGTGCGGTGCRCAGGCCGGTTCAACTTCGCTTCTTCGTATAACGGGAAAGGGTCCGAACCCTCTTCCGGCACATCCTCACGTTCAACGTAAGTCCCCTCCCGGTCAAGAGCAAGGGCCAACGCCGCCTCTTCAACCCCTTCGTCGAACGCCTTACGCGC
>NZ_JBFUJE010000790.1:0-1357 GCF_056401535.1 Luteibacter sp. P4_E6
CGTGCCGAGCGCTCGAAGGCCGCGCGCAGGGCTTCCCGATCCTCGGGTGGGATGGGCGCCAGCATGGCCTCGCCACCGCCGAGCACTTCGGCGGGTTCCATACCGAGCACACGCTGCGGATCGCCGCCAACATAAGTCATCGCGTAGCTGCCGTCCGTACCACGCAGGGCTTCATAGACCACGGCCGGCACATGGGCAGTGACTTCGGCCAGACGCCGTTCCGTGCGCTCGCGACGGCGCGTCTCCCGACGCAGGTTCAGGTAGGCGTAACTGATCGCAATGAGAGAGAACAGCAGGACCGCGACGAAAGGCAGCACGCGCCCGGCCACTTCCCGCCACGTCGGACCGACCACGTAATGCGACGCGAACCAGGTATTGCGGATCTCCTGCTGGCGATGCGTCGGCAGGTTCACCAGCACGCGGTTCACCAGCGGTAGCAACGGTGCCAGTTCGCGACGGACGCCGATCGCGATGGCTTCCGACTCGCCCGTGGGGGCAGCGACTTTCAGCTGACCGAGGAAGTTCTCGCGGATCAGGTAGTCGACCGAGGCGAGGTTGCCGACGAAGGCGTCGCCTTCGCCGGCCGCAAGCCGGCGCAAGCCTTCGGCTTCGGTGTCCACCGGCATGGCCTGAACGCCTGGGATCCGCCCGAGCAGGCGCCGGATCGGCTCGCGCGTCATGTTGGCGATTACGCGCTTGCCCGCGAGGTCGTCRCGGCCGGCAATCGTCGGCGCGCCTTCGCGGGTGACGATCATGATCGGGAAGTCGAGGTAGGGAACGCTGGCTTCGAGGATGGGAAACGTCGCGCTTTGCGGATTGATCGCGGCGACGAGGTCGACTTCGCCCTTCTTCACCCGGTCGACCGTACCCGCCCAGTTTTCGCTGGGCACCTGGGTGATCCGGATGCCCAGCTCCGCGGCGATCTCACGCACGTAGTCGAGGGAAAGACCTTCGGCCTCACCTTGTCCGGTGATCAGGCTGAAAGGCGCGTAGCTCGGGTCGACACCCAACCGCAGCGGTGGCAACGCCGCCAGCCAGGCCTTCTCGCGCTCGCTTAGCGGGATGCCGTCCTGGCGCGGCCGGGGAGCAATATCGCGGCCGACCCAGCGCGCGCGCAGGCGCCCATGATCGGCTGCGGTGAGTTCACCAAGGGCATGGTCGATGGCGTCCCCCAGGGGCGCGCGATCGGCAGGCACAGCGAACGCGAGCGCGCTGATCGGGAGCGCCAGTGGCCCTCCCACACGCAGTTCGTTCTCGAGCCCCAGCCGGGCGACGAACTCGCGTGCCGAGTAGGGGTTATCGATATAGGCGGCGACGGCGCCGGAACGCACCAGCGCAAGTGCCTCCGCGGTTGTGC
>NZ_JBFUJE010000791.1:0-1355 GCF_056401535.1 Luteibacter sp. P4_E6
GTTGAGGTTCTGCACGATGCGCCCCGGCATCGAACCGATGTACGTACGACGATGACCGCGGATCTCGGCTTCATCGCGCACACCACCGAGGCTCATGCGGACGAACTTGCGGTTGGTCGCCTTGGCGATCGACTGGSCGAGCGARGTCTTGCCCACGCCSGGMGGMCCGACGAGGCASAGGATCGGACCCTTSAKCKTAKTSACGCGSTSCTGCACRGCGAGATACTCGAKGATGCGTTCCTTGACCTTCTCCAGGCCGAAGTGATCGGCKTCGAGGGTTTCCTGCGCAAGGGCGRGATCCTTGCGGACCTTGCTGCGCTTCTTCCACGGCACGCCCACCACCCAGTCCAGGTAGTTGCGGACCACGGTCGCCTCGGCAGACATCGGCGACATCTGCTTGAGCTTGTTGAACTCGTTACGCGCCTTCGCCAGGACAGCCTTGGGCATACCGGCAGCGTCGATGTTCTTCTGCAGCTCTTCGATCTCGTTCGCGCCCTCTTCGCCCTCACCCAGTTCCTTCTGGATGGCCTTCATCTGCTCGTTGAGGTAGTACTCGCGCTGGCTCTTTTCCATCTGCGATTTGACGCGGCCGCGAATGCGCTTCTCGACCTGCTGCAGATCCATCTCGCCGTCGACGAGGCCGATGAGCAACTCGAGACGCTGACCCACGTCGGCTGCTTCGAGCACGCGCTGCTTGTCGCCCATGCGCACGGACAGGTGCGCGGCGATCGAGTCGGCAAGACGTGAGGGATCGTCGATACCCGAGAGGGTCGCGAGGATTTCCGGCGGAAGCTTGCGGCTCTGCTTGACCAGCTGTTCGAACAGCGAGACGAGCGAGCGCGACACGACGTCGAGTTCGCGTTCGTTGCTGCTGTAGATCGGCTCGATGACGCGCGCCTTGCCGCTCATCATGCCGGCTTCGTCTTCGAAGGCATCGATCTGCACACGCGACTGTCCCTCGACCAGCACCTTCACGGTGCCATCGGGCAGCTTCAGCAGCTGCAGGACCCCGGCGAGCGTACCGACCGAATGGAGGTCGCTGATCGACGGATCGTCAATGTCGGGGCTTTTCTGAGCGACAAGCAGGATCTGCCGTTCGCCTTCCATCGCCCGCTCCAGCGCGCGCATGGACTTGTCGCGACCCACGAACAGCGGAATGACCATGTGCGGGTAGACGACGACGTCACGCAGGGGCAGGACCGGCAACAGGTCCAGCTCGGATCCGCTCGTGGTTTGGCTGCGATTCTTCGCCATGTGCTTGGGGTTTCCCTCAGAGTATTTGGGGTGCGACCCGACACTGCGCCGGAGCCGCCATACACGTCAAGTGGTGGTTCGCGAAGGAACGATCAAGAGCG
>NZ_JBFUJE010000792.1:0-1351 GCF_056401535.1 Luteibacter sp. P4_E6
AATCGCGGCTGGATCTCGTCAGAGAACTTCGACCTGGCAAGGTGACGCCCGAGGTGCGGACAATTCGTCCGCACCTCGGTTCGGGGGCGAGGTGGAACATGTCATCATCCCTTGCTACCATTTGGCACGTAAGGGTTGCGCTCGCAGGGGGGGCAGTTCGACAGGGGGCATGAGGGATACGACGCGTTGCCGTGAATCGACCGGCTTCATGACAGGGGATGTCCACATGGCACAGCTTGCAGTCCGAATCCGCGAGATCTTCAAACCACGTTTCGTCCACGACCGCCGCGAAGGCCTGTCCCTTCGTCGTGCCTGTCGTGGTCTTGCGGCTGCTCTTCGTCCCGGTCCGGGGAGAGTGGCGTTCGTTCGACCCACCGGATCACTAAGGGGCTTGATGATATGGAAGGCACGAGAACTCGGCGTATGGCCGGTGTAATGGCGTTGGTGACGATGGCGTTGGCGGTTCCGGCTGCCCAGGCGCAGATCAAGAGCGCGCAGACCCTGCGCGACGAGAAGATGACCGAAATCCCGACCTGCGCGAAGCCGCTTGGCACGCTGGCGGTGGAAGAGCCGGAAGGTGGTGTGAGCTGGTGGACCGCGCAGCAGCTGCCTGCACCGTCCAAGCTCATCAAGGTATTCGTGGCCAAGTCGCATTGCTTCACGCTGGTGGACCGCGGCGCCGGCCTGAACCAGGCCATGAAGGAGCGCGAGCTCGGCGCGAGCGGTGAGCTTCGCGTCCAGTCCAACGTCGGCAAGGGCCAGATCAAGGCTGCCGATTACGTCATGGTTCCCGACCTCGTGTCGAAGAACGACGACGCAGCCGGTGGCGGCGTGGGTGGTGTCCTCGGTGGCCTGATGGGCAGCAAGGTCGGTCGCATCGCCAGCAACGTGAGCTTCAAGACGAAGACCGCTGACGTCACCCTGGCCATCACCGACGTGCGTTCCAGCGAGCAGGTCGCCCTGGCGCAGGGCCAGGCCAAGAAGACCGACCTCGGCATCAACGCCTCCGGTGCGCTGTTCGGCAATTCCGGCGTCGGCGGTGCAGGGGTGGGCGGTTACGCGAACACCGAGATGGGCCAGCTGATCACGATGGCTTATCTCCAGGCGTATACGGATCTGGTCGGCCAGCTTGGCGGCCTCAACGGCAATGCRTCGGCGAGCAACGCTCAGCAGGCCGTCACCGTGACCAAGCCGGGTCGCCTGCTGGCGAATGCGAAGGGGACCGGCGCGGCCGTGCGCACGCTGGACCCGGGCATGATGCTTTATCCCACCGGCACCAAGGACGGCATGATGTGGGAAGTGCAGGACGAACTGGGCAACAAGGGCTGGGTCTCCTCGGCGCTGATCGAGC
>NZ_JBFUJE010000793.1:0-1347 GCF_056401535.1 Luteibacter sp. P4_E6
CTG
Organism: Luteibacter sp. P4_E6; assembly: GCF_056401535.1. Classification (NCBI taxonomy): domain Bacteria; kingdom Pseudomonadati; phylum Pseudomonadota; class Gammaproteobacteria; order Lysobacterales; family Rhodanobacteraceae; genus Luteibacter; species Luteibacter sp. P4_E6. The sequence continues at coordinate 4 of NZ_JBFUJE010000793.1, forward strand.
CAGAAGAAGGCCGTTTTCTGGGGCACCTTCGGCGCCATCGCCCTGCGCATCGTGCTGACCTTCGCGGTGATCTGGCTGCTCAAGCYGCCCGGACTGATGCTGATCGGTGGCGCCCTGCTCATTCCCATCGCGTGGAAGCTTCTCAAGCACGACGAGCATGATCCCTCCATCACCCCCGCAGCGGGCTTCTGGGCGGCAATCCGCACCATCGTTATCGCGGATGCGCTGATGGGCCTGGACAACGTCCTGGCGATCGCCGGCGCGGCCAAGGGCCATATGGGACTGGTGGTCCTCGGCCTTGCCATCAGCGTGCCTCTGGTGGTCTGGGGATCCACGCTCATCCTCAAGCTCATCGAGCGCTTCCCCGTCGTGATCTACATCGGCGCCGCGGCTATCGCCTGGACAGCGGCACGCATGATCGCGCATGACCCTCTGGTCGCTGGGTGGTTCGAGGCCAACCCCTGGACGCCGTGGACCCTCGATGCACTGCTCGTTATCAGCATTTGCGCTGGCGGCTGGTGGCGTGCGCGCCTCGCGCAGCGCGCGAAGGCAGCCTTGCCTCTCGCTGGCGAGTGAGGGGATAGCTCGCCACGCGAGCTCATGTAGCCAGCAGCTTGCGCCGCTTCACGCTTGTGGGTGTGTTGGGTCGAGCACAAAGCCAGCGAGTTGCAGCACCGCTTGTGTAGGAGCCGCTTCAGCGGCGAACCCTCAACGGTGATCGTCGCGAATGAGGCGTTGCATCGCATCGTGTCGGCGGTTGAACCGCTCGCCTGATAACCACAAAGCCTCATTCGCAACCTCGACAGCCTGAGGGTTCGCCGCTGAAGCGGCTCCTACAGAAGGCAGTCTGCTCGCTCATCGAACCTCGGGCGACGAAGCGGCGTGGCGCCTGTGCCTCACGCCACCTCAGCGTTCGGTGTCGCGGTTGGGTTGGCCCTTGGGGCCGCCTAAGCTGAGGGCGGCCCCGACCGCCTGACGGAGCGCGAGCCCAGCTACCGCCCGTCTCGAAGAGCCGCGCCGCGGCCCCAAGGGCCAACCCAACCGCGACTCCCGAAGCATCACGAGCGTGAGGCGGCGAACGCCGCTTAAAACATGCGCTCGCGGAGCGAGCGATTCGCATAAAAAAGGCCGCCCGAAGGCGGCCCAGGATTCCCCCTGGCTAGGCGAACGGCACGAGGCCGCTCGCCAACCAGACGATCCGATCAGAAGCGAAAGCGAATGTAAGCCGCTGGTCCGTTGAGCTTCATGTCCAGGTCGAGGTTGTACTGACGCTTGTCCTGGTTGAGCTTGATCTTCGTGTACGCGTACTCCGCACCGATACCCACGTTCTGCCACGGGAAATAC
>NZ_JBFUJE010000794.1:0-1346 GCF_056401535.1 Luteibacter sp. P4_E6
GACCAGGACCTTGCCCGTCTTGCGGCACGTACCCGTTTCGCTCTCTTCGCTTCCCTTCCACTCGATGTCGATATCGACGGCAGCGAACGCGAGCGTCACGAAATCACGTACGGTTTCGGTGCGATTGGTGGCAAGCACGAATGTATCCGGCTCGTCCGCCTGAAGCATCCGCCACATGCCTTCAACGTATTCTTTGGCGAAGCCCCAGTCGCGCTTGGCGTCSAGGTTGCCGAGTTCGAGAACATCGAGCTTACCCAGCTTGATCTTTGCCACCGAGTCGGTGATTTTGCGCGTGACAAATTCACGGCCACGCAACGGTGATTCGTGATTGAAAAGAATGCCGCTGGAACCGAAGATTCCATACGACTCACGGTAGTTCACGGTCATCCAGTGGGCGTAGAGCTTGGCCACTCCATACGGGCTGCGCGGATAGAACGGGGTATCTTCCTTCTGAGGCACGGCCTGCACCTTGCCGAACATCTCCGAGGTCGACGCCTGATAGAAGCGGATCTTCGGATTGACGATGCGGATGGCCTCCAGCATGTGCAGTGCACCCACGCCGGTGATCTGGGCGGTCGTTGCCGGTTGGTCGAACGAAACGCCGACGAAGCTCTGCGCCGCGAGGTTATACACCTCGGTCGCACCGGTATTCTGGAGCAGGCGAATGGCCGAACCGCCGTCGGTCAGATCGAACTCGACCAGTTCGAGATTCGGATGGTTCTGGATGCCCAGCTCTTCGATCCGCCAGAAGTTGACCGAACTCGTGCGCCGATACGTCCCGAAGACCCGGTAGCCCTTGGAAAGCAGCAACTCGGCGAGGTAGGCGCCGTCCTGGCCCGAAATTCCAGTGATCAATGCTGTTTTCATCAGTGTCCGTCGTTGCAAATGATTGATTTTCTAGGGCAAGCTATTGTCCATGAGCTGCCTCGCCGACTCAAGTCCGGCAGCATTACTGGGCGGGATCACTGATGCTTGGCCTGCCATTCTCCCATCGCCCTGCGAAACGGTGGGCCAACGCCTCACCGACGACCGAGAAGTCGTACCAGTTTCCCACCGAATCAATCTTCCACGCCCGCTCGGTACTGGCGCCCGGCGCCAGGGACAGGATCATGCCGCCGTCGTTCTTTCGATAGGCGTTGAACTGGAGGCCCAGGCTGGCGTCGCGAACGCCTCGGTTGGTGAGTCCGAGAACCAGCTCGCGAGCGCCAGCGTCGTGGCGAATAGTCAACTCGATGCCGGCATCGTGTTCGTTGGCTACGTCGCCCTCGAACGATCGAAAGAAACCGTTGGGGCCGAACACTTCGAGATCGTAGCGTCCACCATCGACCAACGCCGGGCGCCAGATG
>NZ_JBFUJE010000795.1:0-1339 GCF_056401535.1 Luteibacter sp. P4_E6
GGGCAAGGCCAGCCGCATCGAGGATGCGGTGACCCGCTACGCCGAGTTCTGCAAATCCRCGGTGGCGGACGAGTTCAGCCTCAATGGCCTGAGCGTGGTGCTCGACTGCGCCCATGGCGCCACCTACCAGGTGGCCCCGAAAGTCTTTCGTGAGCTGGGCGCCGACGTATCCACCATCGGTGCCGAGCCGAATGGCCTCAACATCAACCACGGCGTCGGGTCCACGGAACCGGCCGCCCTGGCGAAAGCCGTGGTGGAGCGGGGCGCGGACCTCGGCATCGCCTTCGACGGCGACGGCGACCGCGTGCGCATCGTCGACCGCGACGGCACGGTAACCGACGGCGACGACATGCTCTACGTCATCGCCCGCCACTGGAAGCGCCGTGGCAACCTGCCGGGGCCCGTGGTGGGCACGCTCATGAGCAACTACGGCCTGCAGCGCGCCCTGAAGCAGATGGACATCCCCTTCGTCCGGGCCAACGTGGGCGACCGCTACGTGCTGCAGCAGCTGAAGGAACATGGCGGCGTGCTGGGTGGCGAGACGTCCGGCCACGTGCTCTGCCTGGACCGTTTCACCACCGGTGACGGCATCGTGGCGGCGCTGGCGCTGCTCGAAGCCCTGGCCGACGACAACGAGACCTTCGCCGACGCCCGCGCCGGCCTGGTCAAGCTGCCGCAGACCATGCTCAACGTCCGTGTGGAGGGCGCCAAGGCGGCCCTGGGCAGCGATTCGGTCAAGCAGGTGCTCGCCGAGGTCGAAGCCGTTCTGGAAGGCCGCGGACGCGTGGTGCTGCGCGCCTCGGGCACCGAGCCGCTGGTCCGCGTGACGATCGAAGCCGCCGATGCCGCCGAAGTGGAACGGCTGGCGGCGCGACTGGCGGACGCCGTAAAATCGGCGGCTCAGGCGACCGCCTGACGCCTCCACCGGACTTCGCATGAAAAAGGTTCCCACCCTCGATATCCGCCGCTACGACACCGACCGCGAGGCCTTCGTGGCAGAGCTGGGCGCGGCCTATCGTGAATTCGGTTTCTGCTGCATCAGCGGCCACGGCATTCCTGTCGAGGCTGTCGACGGCGCCTACGACGCGTTCAAGCGCTTCTTCGCCCTGCAGGACGACACCAAGCGCAAGTACCACATCCCCGGCGGTGGCGGCGCGCGGGGCTATACGCCCTTCAAGGTCGAGACAGCAAAGGACAGCAAGTTCGCGGATCTGAAGGAGTTCTGGCACATCGGCCGCGAGATCCCGCGCGACTCGAAGTTCGCCGCCGTCATGCCGCCCAACGTCTGGCCGACCGAAGTGCCGGATTTCGAAGATAAGGGCTACGGCATCTATGAAGC
>NZ_JBFUJE010000796.1:0-1339 GCF_056401535.1 Luteibacter sp. P4_E6
CAAGGCTTCCGGGCGGAATTCCAGCTCGGCGCCTTCCATGTCGAACAGCTTCTTGAACTGCTTGGTAACCGCGTTCTTGGGCTCGGTGAGAATCTGCACCAGGGCAGCCTCGTCAAGCTCGTCGAGCGTGGCGACCACCGGCAGACGGCCGACGAACTCGGGAATCAGGCCGAAACGGACAAGATCCGCCGGCTCGACGTCCGAAAGCTGCTTGCCGACGTTCTCCGTACGTTCTTTCGAACGGATTTCGGCACCGAAGCCGATACCCGTGGTCTCGGAACGCTGCTGGATGACTTTCTCCAGCCCCGAGAACGCACCACCGCAGATAAACAGGATGTTGCGCGTGTCCACCTGCAGGAATTCCTGCTGGGGATGCTTGCGGCCACCCTGCGGCGGCACCGAGGCCAGCGTGCCCTCGATGAGCTTCAGCAGGGCCTGCTGCACACCTTCGCCGGAGACATCGCGGGTGATCGACGGGTTCTCGCTCTTACGCGAGATCTTGTCGATTTCGTCGATGTAGACGATACCGTTCTGCGCCTTCTCGACGTCGTAGTCGCACTTCTGCAGAAGCTTCTGAATGATGTTCTCGACATCCTCACCGACATAGCCTGCCTCGGTGAGCGTCGTGGCATCGGCGATCGTGAACGGCACATTGAGCAGGCGCGCCAGCGTTTCGGCCAGCAGCGTCTTGCCCGAACCGGTCGGACCGATCAGGAGGATATTGGATTTGCCGAGCTCGACTTCGTCGTTCTTCTGGCGCGATTCAATGCGCTTGTAGTGGTTGTAGACCGCGACGGACAACGCCTTTTTGGCGCGCGTCTGGCCGACCACGTACTGGTCGAGAGCTTCCATGATTTCGCGGGGCTTCGGAAGTTGGGTCCGGCCGGAGGCCGCCTTCTCTTCCAGTTCCTCGCGAATGATGTCGTTGCACAGCTCAACGCATTCGTCGCAGATGAACACGCTGGGGCCGGCGATCAGCTTGCGCACTTCATGCTGGCTCTTGCCGCAGAAGGAGCAGTAAAGAATCTTGCCGCCGTCGTTGGAACGGCTCTGCCGCTCGTCGCTCATGCTTTGGGCCCTACTGAGAATCCAGGTACGCTTTGAGAATAGCACAGCACTTCGCCCCTGGAATCAGGAGCGAAGTGCCGGTTTTCACAAGCGAAAACGTTCAAATCAAGCTGAACGGACGGTGTCAACCGTGCGCTTTTCGGGGATCGAGTCGATCAGGCCATAGGCCTGGGCCTCTGCCCCGCTCATGAAGCGGTCGCGCTCGGTGTCACGGGCGATCTCGTCGACCGTCTTGCCACTGTGGTGGGCAAGGATGGCGTTGAGACGCTCG
>NZ_JBFUJE010000797.1:0-1338 GCF_056401535.1 Luteibacter sp. P4_E6
CACTAGTACTTCGACCTCTACTCGAMTACACCGGTGGGTGACAACAGCAAATGCGTGGCTGGAAAGGTGACAGACGAAGACGGCATGTTCTCCCGCCCCTACGTCTATGTCGCCGACGCGGCGGGCGAGCGAATCAAATGGGCCAGGTATATGGATATGCCGGACGACTTCTATGAGGGCAGGGCGACTCACTGCGTGCGGCGGGGAGACGCACTGTATGTGCTTCTCCAGCTCGATACCCAGGCCCCACGGTCGCTCTCGCAGACTCTGCTCAGCATAGTGAAAGTTCGCATAGCAGACGGCAGCACCGAGGGCGAGGAAGACGTTCCAGTACCCAATGCCAAGGGACCATATACATCTTGGGTCTGGGATGACGACGGACTCAAGGTGGTCAATGACGCATTCCTTGTTACAGGAAAGTATCGATATCTGGATACGGAAGACGACTTTCCGTTCTCCGTCACGATCAAGATGTAGCCGTCCTAGTAATTATTCCGCGAGCACTCCATGGAAACCAACGAAGAATTCATTGCAAGGTTGTACCCGATCGCCAGGAAGATTTCCGCGGAAACGGGCCTTTCCTGGGAGCTGATGCTTGCTCAGGCCGCTAAAGAGACCGGTTGGGGAAGGCATGTTCTTCCGGGCACGAACAACATGTTTAACGTCAAGGCGTTTGGCCGGTGGTCTGGCGAGAAAAAGACCGCCCATGTCGACGAGACGTACGACAACACCGGAAAGAAAACTTGGGAGGACCATCCGTTCCGGGTTTATAAAACGGTGGAGGAGTCGTTCAGGGATCGCGCGAAGTTCCTTACGGAGAACCCTCGATACGCGAAAGCAGGTCTGTTTGACGAAGGCACGCTTGGCGACATTGAGGCGGAAGCTAAAGCCTTGTACAAGGCGGGCTTCGCTACGGACAAGCACTACGTCGAGGGACTTCTCGAAGTATTCAATGGTCCAACGATGCGCCGCAGCATCGCGTTGGCGAGCGGGCAAGAGGTCGCGCGCACGACGGCAGCCGGGTCGTCCAGGAGTGGCACCCTTCGAGAAGGCGATCGTTCGGACGCCGTAGGCGAGCTACAGAACCGGCTGCGCCGACTCGGCTATATGGCACCCGATGGAACACCTCTTGCCGCTGATCAAGACTTCGGCCGGCGAACCCGTCTAGCCCTCGAAGCCTTCCAGCGCGAKCACCAGCTGAAAGCCGATGGCGTCGCTGGTCGCGCCACGCTCGCCGCCATCGAACACGCCGTCCAGACTGAGCTGCGCTCCATAGGTCAGCCTGACGCACCGTACCTGCGAGCCGAGGAACCCAACGAAGCGCTGGCTGCCTATCAT
>NZ_JBFUJE010000798.1:0-1337 GCF_056401535.1 Luteibacter sp. P4_E6
CCCTGAGCCGGTGGATCTCGTCGCGGATCTTGCCCGCCTCCTCGAATTCGAGGTTCTGGGCGTGCTTGTACATCCGCGTTTCGAGTTTCTTGATGGCCGAGCCGGCCTGCTCCGGCGTGAGTGAGCCGTAGTCGGTCGCTTCTTCAGCCACCTTTTTCGCCTCCTTCCCGCGTTTGSCCTTGCCGCGCGAACCGAAGTCGGAACGTGCGCCCTCCATGATGTCGGCGATGCGCCGCACCACGGTCGTCGGCGTGATGCCGTGAGCCGCGTTGTACTCGATCTGTTTCTCGCGGCGACGGGCCGTCTCCTCCATCGCGATCTTCATCGAACCGGTGATCTCGTCGGCGTAGAGAATGGCCTTGCCACGCACGTTACGCGCGGCGCGGCCGATGGTCTGGATCARCGAGSKKTSCGARCGCAGGAARCCTTCCTTGTCGGCATCCAGGATCGCGACGAGCGAGACTTCGGGCATATCCAGACCCTCACGCAGCAGGTTGATRCCSACCAGCACRTCGAASKCGCCSAGGCGAAGATCGCGGATGATCTCSRTRCGCTCCASCGTRTCGATGTCCGAATGAAGATAGCGCACCTTCACATCGTGCTCGGAAAGGTAGTCCGTGAGGTTCTCCGACATGCGTTTCGTCAGCGTCGTCACGAGTACGCGATCTCCCATCGCCACGCGCAGGCGAATCTCGCCAAGCAGGTCATCCACCTGGGTGCGGACGGGGCGCACTTCGACTTCCGGATCGATCAGGCCGGTGGGTCGCACAACCAGCTCCACCGGGTTGTCGTCCGCGCGCTCGAGCTCGTACTTCGCAGGTGTGGCCGACACGTAAATCGCACGCGGCGCACGGCGCTCCCATTCTTCGAAACGCAGCGGCCGGTTATCCATCGCCGAGGGCAGGCGGAAACCGAACTCCACCAGCGTCTCCTTGCGCGAGCGATCGCCTTTGTACATCGCGCCAAGCTGCGGCACGGTCACGTGCGATTCGTCCACCACCATCAAGGCATCGGGTGGCAGGTAGTCGAACAGCGTCGGCGGCGGCTCACCGGGACCACGCCGCGTCATGTGCCGCGAGTAGTTCTCGATACCCTGGCAGAAGCCAACCTCGGCCATCATCTCGAGATCGAAGCGCGTGCGTTGTTCGAGGCGCTGCGCCTCCACGAGCTTGTTGTCCCGATACAGCTGCTCGAGCCGTTCAGAGAGCTCGACCTTGATCGTCTCCATCGCATTGAGCACGCTTTGACGTGTACTGGCGTAGTGCGTCTTCGGGTACACCGTATAGCGAGGTACCTTGCGCAGGACCTCGCCGGTGAGCGGATCGAAGATGGAAAGG
>NZ_JBFUJE010000799.1:0-1335 GCF_056401535.1 Luteibacter sp. P4_E6
GAGCCAGCGAACGTGGCTTACGTTACGCCTTCGACGACCTGCTCGGCATTCCGCCGAACCGGTACCTCGCCATGCTTCGACTTTGCACGGCGCATCGCAGTCTGGTCACGGCAGAAGCCGGACGGCGTTCGGTCAAGTCCGTCGCGCTCAGCTGCGGTATGTGGGACCTCTCGCGCTTCGCTGAGAAGTATCGCAGCGTGTTCGGCGAGCAGCCGCGTGAAACGCTCATTCGCAGTGCGCCGGCTGATGATCTGGCGGCGGCCGAAGAATTCGAAGGTTGGTAAGCATCACCGCACAGGGACGTGCCGTTTACGATTAGCCCGTTGCCGCAATTGATCAACGGGAGACTCGTTCACCTCCTCTAATCGAGATCTCCACGTCAACCGCGGCGTGAGAGTCCGATCAGGAGAGATGCTGTGATTCACGACGCCGCGCAGACCCAGTCAGGGGTGCTCGAACCCGGATCGGACAACTTCGGGTTGCCTTCGAGGCCTCGTAGAGGTATTGGTAGTACAGGTCACGTACTGCCAGTCATGCCGAAACGATTCGAGATACGTCTTATTGCTCCCTCCGGTTACGCAGAAGATCGCGCCGCCTGCCAGCGAGGTATTGAACGCCTGCAGGCCGCGGGCCACACGGTTCTCGGCGCTCACGTCGTGGACCGGGTGTCCCTGCGCTTCGCTGGCAGCGATGCCGAGCGCGCGGCGGATATCAACCAGCTCGCCGACCCGGATCGGCCCTTGCCGGACGTGGTCATGGCCATTCACGGTGGCTACGGCGCCATCGCGCTGCTGGAACACCTCGATTACGCGGGCCTGGCGGCCCGGTTCTCAGAAAGTTCGTGCGTCATGGTCGGCCATGGCGACTTCACGGTGATCCAGTGCGCTCTGTATGCGCGCAGCGGGATCGGATCGCTCTTCGGCCCCATGCTGGTCCAGGACTTCGGCGCGGGGTACCTGCGCGAGAACACCTGGCGTCACTTCTGGCAAACCCTGCAGTCGCCCCGGACCGACATCACCTGGGCGTGTCCCGAAGGGCAGACGGATCTGCATACCGAGGGCACGTTATGGGGTGGAAACCTATCGGCGCTCTGCAGCCTGATCGGTACGCCTTATATGCCGGCGATCGACGACGGCATCCTTTACCTCGAGGAGACGGGCGAGCAGGCCTACCGTGTCGAAAGGATGCTGTATGAGCTGGCGTTGAGCGGCGTTCTCGCCCGCCAACGGGCCATCATCCTCGGCGGTCTCGGTGGGCAACGCGTCAGCGAGTACGACAATGGCTATGACATCGAGCACGCGCTCGAGCGGTTCGCGAGCGCTTGCGGTACGCCTA
>NZ_JBFUJE010000800.1:0-1326 GCF_056401535.1 Luteibacter sp. P4_E6
AGCCGCATAGCGTATGAAGTGTGCCCAACTGCGTATGGACCTGTTCTTGAAAGCCGGGTTCGAAATGCATCAGAAAGCCGATGCGGGGCCATGGCACCACGCCGAACAGATACATGGGATGCGATGCGGCAGCGCTCCACGCCGAATCGTGCATCCAGCCACTGAGTGGCAGCGCGAAGATCAGCACGTAAAGTGTGATGTGTGCGGCGTGCGCCGTAGCCTTTTCCCAGCCAAGGAACGCGCCCGGAAGCGGCGGCGGCCGATGCGTCAACCGCCACAGAACGCGCAAAACGGCCAGCCCAAGCACCGTGATGCCGATGGATTTGTGCATGTCGATCACCACTCGCGCACCCGTATCCGACAATATCGAGCTCGGCAGCAGCGCGGCGCTCAAGCCGAGGGCGACATTGGCGATGATCAACAACGCGATCGTCCAGTGCAGCAGCATGGCGATATGGGTATATCGAGCCCTGTCCTCAGTCAGCACATTGGTTGAAGGCTCATGCGCTATCCTTGCGCGAGCGCTTGGTTCAGTGGGTTCGGAAGATTTCACGATAGTCCGCAATAAGGGCCGTAACGGTCGAACGCCGGTTAGTGCCTGGCCCAACCCAGATGGTTGTATCGACGGCGATCTGCGCCGTGCACTGAACCCCCATGTGCATCAGGGCACCGATGGCCCCATGCCGTGCGCTACCTACGTTCGGCGCCCCTACATCCACACCTGCCACAGATCGGGCGGCAGGATGAATGCCTCACCGTCGTTGTCGACGAAGCTCAGCGCGCACGTCATCAGCCATCGCGCCTACCTCCTCCACAGCCTTGATCAAACGCTCTGCGGACACGCCAAGCGACCGAGACCAATATTTCAGGTCCTGGGCTTCATGCACGTTGATCAGTGTCGGGTCCGTGGGGCCGCGCTGGAGTTTCGTAACATTCATCGTCTGAGCCTCTTCAGGAGAAGCATGCGCTCCCGCGAAGCTGCGCGCGTCAGTGCTGCGTCATTTGCCGTTGACACATCCATCATGGTGAGGCCAAAGGCTTTGTGTTCTGCTCGTCGCGACACTGCCGGGCTTCCTGTCCGACATCCCAACGGGAGAGACCGCATGGGTTGGAACGACCACATCGATAACAATTTGTCCGAGTCCCTGAAAGAACTCATATCCGGTGGGTTCGTTTTCGAAGGGGGCGCTCCGGAACAGCAAGCCTGACGCCGGACGAAATGAACGTTTTTGAAGAGCAGCTCGTTCCGGCCCTCACAGCGCTCGAACAGGCGAAACTGGAAGCCGAAGCCGAGGATGCCGTAGGCCCGCGACCGCCGGCCGACTG
>NZ_JBFUJE010000801.1:0-1317 GCF_056401535.1 Luteibacter sp. P4_E6
TTCTACACCCGCGTCTATCCCCTGCTACGCGCTTATAACTATCCCGCCGTCGCCGCCATCGTCGGCTCCTGGATGGACATGCCTGCCGGCAAGCGTATGCCTTATAACGGTTCCGACTGCGATCGCGACTGCTTCCTCACCTGGGACCAGGTGAGCGAGATGCACAAGGGCGGCCTGGTCGAATTCGCCTCGCACTCCTGGGGTATGCACGAAGGAACCGAAGGCAATCCGCAAGGCAACCTGTTGCCCGCCGCCGCCTCGCTGCGTTACGACGACAAAGCCCACGTGTACGAAGACGAAGCGCAGTACCGCGCTCGCGTCGGCGCCGATCTCCAGCACAGTGCGGACGAAATCGCCGAGCACACGGGTGTTCGTCCGCGCGCCGTCGCATGGCCTTACGGCGCCTATACCCGTGTGGGTCGCGCCGTGGCCGCGGAACACGGCATGCCGGTGACCTTCAGCCTCGGCGACCGACTGCCCACCCTCGAGGTCGGCAAGACCATTCCTCGCCTGCTGGTCAGCGGCAATATCACCGCGAACCGCCTGGGCTGGCTGATGCGCCATCTCGATCGTGTCGAACCCACGCGTGCCGTGCAGGTAGACCTCGATTACGTGTACGACCCCGACCCGGCCCAGCAGGATCGCAACCTCTCGAAGCTGCTCGATCGTATCAAGCGCCTGCACCCGAGCCAGGTCTGGTTGCAGGCCTATGCGGACCCGGACGGCGATGGCGTCGCCGATGCGGTGTATTTCCCGAATCGCCACCTGCCGATGCGCGCGGACCTTTTCTCCCGCGTGTCATGGCAGTTGCGCACCCGCGCCGGCGTGCGCGTGTACGCCTGGATGCCCGTCCTCGCCTTCCGTTTTCCGGACGGCAAGGACCTGCCGTCGCTCGCCGGCGAACCCAAGYCCGGCGGCGACCATTATCGCCTTGCGCCGTACGACCCGAAGGTGCGCGCCATGATCGGCGACGTCTATGAAGACCTCGCCATGCATGCCGATGCCGCAGGCGTGCTGTTTTCCGATGATGCCTATATCCGCGACACCGACAACCTCGGCCCGTGGGCGAAGAACACCCCGGCGCAGAATACGCAGGCGCTCATCGATTTCACGCTCGAGCTCTCCGAACGCATGCAGAAGTGGCGCCCGCAATTGCGTACGGCACGCAACCTTTACGCCCGGCCCGTCCTGGAGCCGAATGCGGAAGCCTGGACGGCGCAGAACCTGCCCGCCTTCATCAAGGCCTATGACATGACCGCGGTGATGGCCATGCCGCAGCTCGATCAGCAATCGGACCGCATCGGCTGGTACAAGCAC
>NZ_JBFUJE010000802.1:0-1315 GCF_056401535.1 Luteibacter sp. P4_E6
CTGCTTTGCCGTCTCGACCTGCCCCGGATGCGGACGCAGGGCATGAACCTGTTCGGCGTAGGCACCCGTGCGGCCGGCGAAGGCATCCAGCGTCATCGCGGCAGCCAGGTCGGCCGTGCGGATCAGCATGTCCATGGTGTCCAGCGCGAGCACGCCCGTGGCGAGCATCTGCGTGGTGCCGTTGTTCAGGGCCAGGCCTTCCTTGAAGGACAGGCGCACCGCCTCGAGACCAGCCTTGGCCAGCGCCTGGGCGCCGGGCATGCGCACGCCCTCATAGAAGGCTTCGCCGCCACCGAGCAGCACGATGGCCAGGTGCGAGAGCGGCGCGAGATCGCCGSWSGCGCCGACCGAGCCCTTCTCCGGAATGACCGGGATGACATTGCGGTTGAGAAGTTCGGCCAGCGCACGCAGGGTTTCCACCCGGATACCCGAATGCCCCTTCATCAGCGTGTTCACGCGAATGGCGAGCATGGCGCGCACGACGTCCTCGCCGAACGGCTTACCCACGCACACGGCGTGGGTAATGATCAGGTTGTGCTGCAGTTCTTCCAGCAACGTGCCTTCGCGCGGCTCCGGGTTGCCACCCGGCAGCTCATCGCGCACGCGGTGCGCGCCGAGCAGCTTGTCTGCATTGCTGCCAAAGCCCGTGGTCACGCCGTAAATCGGCTCACCACCGCCGACTTTCTCGGCGAGGAAGTCCGCAGCGCGTTTCACCTTGACGAGCTGCGCCTCGTCCAGACGGATGGTGAAGCCCTTACGAGCAATGGCGGCGACCTGGCCGCGTGTGAGGCTACGCCCGTCGAGAAGAATGCTGCTGGTCATGGGGACTTAGGCCGTGCAAAAGGGAGGTGGGGGATGGAGCGGCTCAGCGACCGATGTCGGCCTGGGCCAGTTCGACGCGCAGGGTCTTGACCAGCTCCGTGCGGGCGACTTCAAACTGGTCTTCGCGGCGAAGGTCTTTCACCGTGACGACACCCTTGGCGATCTCGTCTTCGCCCAGGACGATGACGAAGCGGATACCCGCGCGGTCGGCGTACTTGAACTGCTTGCCCAGCTTGCTGCCTTCGAGGACGACTTCGGTGGCGATGCCGGCGTTACGCAGTTCGGTGGCGAGTGTCAGGTAGGCCGGCAACTGGGCGGCGTCCATCTGGGTGACCAGCACGTCTACCGTGCTCTGCGCGGTCGAAATCAGGCCCGCGTCGCGCAACTGCCAATACAGGCGCGTCAATCCGATCGAGATACCCACGCCCGGCAGGTGTGACTTGGTGTACTGACCGGCGAGATTCTCGTAACGGCCGCCCGAGCAGATCGAGCC
>NZ_JBFUJE010000803.1:0-1314 GCF_056401535.1 Luteibacter sp. P4_E6
GTCCGGTGCGCACACCGACGCGGACATGTGGGCCAACCCGAACTCGCCGACCAACACCAAGCAGTTCAACGGCAAGGCGGTCTATGAGTTCGGCGAGGGCAATCGCATCACCGGTTTCGCCGATACCTCGCGCACCAGTCAGGCCGACTATGCGTACCTGTCCAAGAGCGGCCTGAAGCGTGGGCTCGGGTGGGACTGGAACCTTTACGCACCGGACTGGAAGCGTGCGCTCGCCGCCGCCTACTGCTCGCCCACGTACACCAAGGGCGGCGTGAGCGATCCGCGTTGCGGCTTCTCCGGCGGCGTCGATAACATCGACGACGCGTATTACCAGAGCCGCGCGTTGCGTAGCGACGACCTCTACTACCTCGCTGGCGACTTCACGGTTGCCGATGGCGCCACGCTGCACACCCAGGTCTACCACCACGAAGACGCCGGCCAGGGCCATTGGTGGTCGCCGGGCCAGAAATCGTATCCGGGCACGGCGCAGGAGCTGCCGATCTCGATCCGCAGCACCAACTACACGATCAACCGTAACGGCGCGATCGCTTCGCTGGCCTGGGATCTGGGCGGCCACCATGTCGAAGGCGGCATCTGGTACGAGAAGAACGACCATCACGTCGAACGCAACTTCTATTACATCGACGGTCCGGTGAGCGATGACCGTTACCTGTCCGATCCGGATCGTCGTCTGTTCGCCCAGGACTATACGATCACGACGAAACAGGCCTATCTGCAGGACAGCTTCAAGGCGCTCGACGACCGCCTCAGTGTCGACTTCGGCGTGAAGAGCCCGCATACCACGATGACCGCGCGCGAGCTGCCGGGTGTGGAAAGTCCGTATGCGAACGGTACGCTGAAGGCGGAGAAATCCTTCCTGCCGCAGGCGGGTCTCGCCTACCAGCTGGCACCCGGCCAGGAAGTGTTCCTGTCCTATGCGAAGAACATCGCCGCCTTCCAGGGTGGCGGCGCCGGCGGCCCGCTCTCCGTGTCGCAGGCTGCGTTCGACGGCACCAAGTCCAGCCTGAAGCCGGAACAGTCGCGTAGCATCGATGGCGGCTTCCGCAGCGTCGGCGCATGGTATGAGGCATCCGTGGCGCTGTACGACGTGAAGTTCGACAATCGTCTGCTGTCGCTCAATCCGTGCCCGAGCATCGAGCAGGGCACGCGCCCGGAATGCAACACGGCCTTCGTCAACGTCGGCTCGGTCAGCAGCCGTGGTGCGGAGTTCACCTTCATCTGGAAGCCGATCCGTGGGTTCGAGTGGTACAACTCGGCCTCGTTCAACCGTTCCAGGTATGACGACAACTATGT
>NZ_JBFUJE010000804.1:0-1308 GCF_056401535.1 Luteibacter sp. P4_E6
GCCGAAACCATTGCCCTTGCATCACCACCCGAAAAAAGTACGGGTCCTTTGGACGCGGGGTCGTAACGCCAACTGGCGGGACCATGAACGCAAGTTCTCACGATGGCTGGCGCCGCTGCATCCAGTGATAGCCTCCGGGCCCTGAGCACCTGCTGTCCAATCATGGAGTGAGCCTGTGTCTGACGACATCGTGGAAATGGTCCGGCCTTCTTCCCTTGTCCAACCGCATGGAGGCGTGCTGCGGGAGCTGTACGTTTCCGGGGACCTCGCAGCGGAACTTCGCCGTGGGTCGGGGGCATTGCCCCACCTCGTGCTCGACCACCGACAATTGTGTGACCTCGAATTGTTGCTCAATGGTTCGTTCTCGCCGCTCGACGGCTTTATGCGGGAGGCGGACTACCGCAGTGTTGTTGACCACATGCGGTTGAGTGATGGTCTCCTCTGGCCGATGCCCGTCAACCTCGATGTGTCGGAGGCTGTGGCAGCACCGTTGTCGGTCGGGGATGATGTGGTTCTCAGGGACGGCCAGGGCACGGCGCTGGCCCTGTTGAACCTCTCCGACATCTTTCGGCCCGACAAGCAGCATGAGGCCCAGACAGTCTATGGGACCCAGGACCCGTGTCACCCCGGCGTGGCGGACCTTTTCGCCCGGGGTCCCGTTTACCTTGGTGGTCGCCTGCGTGGTCTCCAGCCCCCGGCCCACCAGGATTTCAGGGACCTGAGGTTGTCTCCCGCTGTGTTGCGCGCATGGTTTGACCGCGATGGATGGCATCGCATCGTGGCCTTTCAAACCCGCAACCCCATGCACCGGGCGCATGTTGAACTGACCCGGCGGGCGATGGAAGCCGTCGATGGAAAGCTCCTGCTCCATCCGGTCGTTGGTCGGACGAAGGAGGGGGACATCGACAGCCATACCCGGGTGCGGTGTTACCGCGCGTTGCTGTCCCATTACCCCAAGGACGCTGTGAAGTTGGCTGTGCTGCCGCTGGCCATGCGCATGGCCGGTCCCAGAGAAGCCGTCTGGCATGCCCTAATACGCAAGAATCACGGGGTCAGTCATTTCATCGTGGGCCGTGACCATGCGGGTCCTGGTGTGGACGCATCGGGCAAGCCGTTTTACGGCCCCTTGCAGGCGCAGGCGTTGCTGGACGAGTACAAAGATGAGCTGGGCATCAAGGTCCTGGCATTCCCGCCCATGGTGTACTCGCAGGCACGCAACGCCTTCGTGCCCTCTGATGAGCTCGACGCCGGAGAGGCTGTCAGCGATGTGTCTGGCACCCAGCTTCGTGGCCATCTGCGCCAAGGCAC
>NZ_JBFUJE010000805.1:0-1306 GCF_056401535.1 Luteibacter sp. P4_E6
TTGTCACACATTTCTGGCATGTAACATGCGTGAAACGCCTTCTGGCGCGACGCGCGTCACTGCACAAGTGTGCATTGGCGCACCGAATTGCCGGAAATGTGTAAGGCTCGTGAATGTTGCCGTTGCAACCATTTGTCCCGGACATCCGCTTTCCATAAGTTGTCGTTTTTTCGTGTCAGGCGTGCGACACGTCGATGTTTTCAGTGTGTTACGGGCCGCGGTCGAGCGTCGCTGCGAGCGGAAAGGCTCGAGCGATCAAATGGTGACTGAACGAACCACGACCGATGAGTGGCTCTCGCCCTTGGCGCGCTGTAGGTGCGCTTCCCCTGACACGCACGGTCTCGCCCGCGTCCTTTCGAGGCGAACCTTACGGAGCGATCTTCGGGTGGAGTAATGGCAACTTATGGAAGCGAAAAGACGTCACGTTATGGTTGTCATAATAGCGGCATGACACCGTCGCAACAACGCAGGACGCCATAGAAGTTTTCTCAAAATTCCTCGGCCGTCTCTGTCGTCGGATCGACATCGCAAAGCCCCGGGAGTAGAACCTCTCCCTTTCCCTACAGGACCCGCCCATGGATTCGCCCACCATCCCCTCCGACGCTGACCTCATGGCGTTGGCCCAGGACGTCGCCACCGCCGCCCAGGAGCGGCGGGTGATGGTTGCGACGGCCGAGTCGTGCACCGGTGGCTGGATCGCCAAGACGCTCACCGACCTGGCCGGAAGCTCGGCGTGGTTCGAGGCGGGGGTCGTCACGTATAGCTACAGCGCAAAGGAGTCCCTGCTCGGGGTGAACCCGCGAACCCTTGAGCGGACCGGCGCGGTCAGCGAGGAGACGGTGCTGGAGATGGTTTCCGGCGCGCTGGCCCGGTACGGCGCAGGCGTCGCCGTGGCGGTCACCGGTATCGCGGGGCCGTCCGGTGGGACGCCCGATAAGCCGGTAGGGACGGTATGGATTGGCTGGAAGCGCCGGGGCGGGTACGCCCGCGCCGAACTCTTCCACTTTTCGGGCGATCGCGAGGCCGTCCGCCGACAGACGGTGGCTCGCGCACTTGCTGGAATGACCTCCGAGCTCAGGGGCTGAGCCGGGCCGCCTGTGGCACACTTGGCGATTGCGGATCGCAGTCCCTGAGACCACGGTCGGGCAAGATACTTATCTACACACGAGACCCGGATATGACGATGGACGACAATAAGCGCAAGGCGCTGGCGAGTGCCCTCGGCCAGATTGAAAAGCAGTTCGGCAAGGGTGCCGTCATGCGTCTTGGCGATCGCGCCGACGATACGATCGACACGGTCTCGACC
>NZ_JBFUJE010000806.1:0-1305 GCF_056401535.1 Luteibacter sp. P4_E6
GCCTGAGACGATATCTGGCGAAGAAGTCGTAAGAATCTTCAAGATCGCAGGAACGATTGATATACGAGATTCCCTCCGTATTACCACGAGCGATCTGACGAACGTCCACGAAACGTACGTGTACCGCGAGGCAATGTTCCTTCTTGCAAACAATCCTGTGGCAGTTGTTGGACACTCCTTGAGGGACGGGCGAACCGCTGAACTCATGACTGCGCGCGGATCGCGAGATGATGGAATATATGTGTCTCCGCATCTCGAACTAATTGATGAAGTTATGCTTTCCAGGTTCAGATTGAAAGGTCTCAAAGAGCACGCAGATTCCTTCTTAGAACGGTTTTATGATGGTTCGCCAAGTCGGTCGTGAATTAGTTGTCGAAGCCGCCTGGAGATCTCGATCGCTGAGCGCGCGCGAGATTTGGAAGCCATCCGCGATGGGTGCCGGGCCGCTTGCCTCGCAGTTAGAGAAGCTTGAGGAGCGATTCAGAGGCCGCTTTCTTAGGGCCTCAGTGTTTGCCGGAGCAGGCGCGACGATCAAGCAGCCAACCTTGCTTCGCCGCAGGTAGTACGAGGCCTCGCCGAAGCCGCCGTGGATCACGAACCTTCCTCCCCGTGTGCGAGTCCGGCTATGTGGCGCCACAGCCGGTAAGTTTGACTGGGGTATGGAGGTTGCTCGAACGCACTTCTCGGTGCCTGGATACGCACTGCGGTGGGAGCACTCCGAGGTCGGACCTCGTCCCTCCGTCGCTTACCTGCGTGCCGGCTGGCTGGAGTTGGATTTCGAAACACTCGTCAAGMTTTGGAATTGGTGGGTATTGCAAGCCGCCAACTTGTGGTTGGGGCATGGACGGTCAAGGTGTCGGATGGCAGAAGTTGCAAGGAGTCACATTTCGATGACCCTTGCACGCAGCGCTTTGAATGGGCGTTTGTGATTTCACCTACGGCGCACGGCCGATGATGTTTTTCTCGCTGTCGGAGCAGATGACTTTGCAGGCGTAGTGGTGGGCGGCGATGTCCTCAGGCTTGACTGGCGGCATGATGGCTGCGACGGTCTTGAGGTCACCGACAGGCTGGCCTTGGGCGCCAACGCACTGGCCGGCGTCGTTGCACTCGATAAGGAACACGGGATAGCCATCCGCATTCTTGCTCATGACGGTGAGGTTATCGATGCCACCGGCATCAATGATGGCGTCTGTCGAGTTCGGTTCGACTGGTGCCTTGGCGACGCCCTCAGCTGGCGCGGTCTCCTGGGTAGGCGCGGAAGTCGCTTGCGGCTGCTGAGCCGTAGGTGTTTCCGCTCCCTTGGGA
>NZ_JBFUJE010000807.1:0-1302 GCF_056401535.1 Luteibacter sp. P4_E6
GGAGAATTGAATCGATGACCTCTTTGGTGCTTTGGGTGTCCGTTCCACTTGAGAAATGCAAGATGCGCTCGAAGCTGGGGAAATCCGGCGAGGTGTTTATATCCGCCATGAGCGGTTCGGTACCGTCCACTGCCTGCGAGATCATCTGGTCGTCCCAGGCTTCGAAGAGGTACGAAGCCATGGCGGTGAATGCCGCACGGCTCTGCGACGTCCAGAATGGATCGTTGCCTGGCTGGTCCGGGTAGAGAATGGCGGCGATGGTCTGGATCTCGCCAATACGCTTCGCAGGATCGACACCCGCCAAGGTGGTCATCGGATTGAATCGATGCGTGTTTCCCGCGTCATCGTAGGGCGCCCATACGTAGACTTTCTGCTGCTGCGATTCGCGCCAGCCGCTGGTCGCCTTGTACAGCTCACCCTTCAGGTCCAGCACCACCATTGAGTGCTGGTACGAGAGCAGCGCCGGAATAGCAATGCTGGTGGTCTTACCGGATCGTGTAGGGCTGATGGTAATGACATGCTGGGCGCCGCCGAGCCAGAGATAGCGGCCCTTGTACTTCCCCATGAGGATGCTTTCCGGAGTTTGCTTGAGCAGCCCCGCCTTTTTCATGTCCGCCAGCTTTGCGAAGCGTGCGTCGCCGTGCATGGTTTCTGGTTTGGACCTCAGTACCGGCATGAAAAGACTCAACCATGCCGCCAGCGGCCCACCGAATCCGAAGGCACCGCACAGCTTGATCTTAAGGACGTACGGCGCGACCTGGGGCAGATCGAGTGCGCGGAAGTATTGCCAATACGTGGTCACCCCCAGAGACACCTGGCCGAGGCCAAGAATCCATAGGGTAAGGAAACCCGCCAGGTACTCTCCGCCCACCAGGGCAAGGAGTCCAAGTACGAGCAACGTTAATGCCTTGTACATTCCGCTCATCTAACTGTGTTCCCTCACGCGAATGCCAATCTGCAAGCATGCTTTAGTCCGGGTCAGAATCGGAGTGCGCCGCACACGTCTGGCCCACTTTTCAGAATTCTTCTATCCGCCGTGGCCGCGGTTCTCACGCCCGCCCTGCCCGCTCCCATGTCATGCGCGCATGCGCCTCCGCCGTACAGCGCACCCCCAAGCGCGTCAGCGCACTGATGGCTTCAAGCCCCATCGCCATACGGTTGCAATCGACCGCATCGGACTCGTGCACGAGTTCGGCCAACAGCTCGGTAAGGCCTCGGGCGTATTGCAGCCACTCGGTGGCCTGGTTCAAGAGATCGTGGGTGGAGGTTTCGCTTTCGTTGATTTCACTCATGGTCTTCTTC
>NZ_JBFUJE010000808.1:0-1301 GCF_056401535.1 Luteibacter sp. P4_E6
GCGCATGGCCAACGCGGAGTTGTTCTACGAGAAGTACGGCTTCTCGGTGAACCTCAGCTACCACTACACCGGCTCTTACCTGTCGACCTATGACTTCCTCAACCAGAACAGTCCGTGGGACGACCTGTGGATCCGGCCGATTCGTCGCGTGGACCTGCATCTCGGGTATGCGATGTCCAACGGCCTGCAGTTCGACCTGCAGGTCAGCAACCTGACCAAGCAGTATTCGTACTGGTCGCACATCGGCAGGAACAGCCTGGCCAATTCGGATATCGTCGATGCGGGAAGGACCACCCTGCTGACCGTGAAGTACAACTTCTGAGCATGCAACGACGCCGTTTCCTTGCCCTGTCGCTGCTCACCCCGCTGGCATTCGCCGGCCGCGGGTGGGCGGCGTCGCTTGCCCCGGCCCTCGCCCCGGTGGGGCCGGACGGACGGCCGCATGCCTTCAGCTTCGGCCAGCGTGAGTTCCTGCTCGACGGCGAGACGTTCCGCGTGCACAGCGGGGAGATGCATCCGGCACGGATCGCTAAGGAGCATTGGCGCCATCGCATCCGTATGGCCCGGGCCATGGGGCTCAACACCGTGGCGATCTACGTGATGTGGAATCACCACGAGCGCGAGCCCGGGGTATTCGACTTCGAAAGCGGAAACAGGGATGTCGCTGGCTTCATCCGCTTGTGCGCGGAGGAGGGCATGTGGGTCTACCTGCGGCCGGGCCCGTACATCTGCGGTGAATGGACCAACGGCGGGCTACCGGCTTATCTGTTGCGCGACCCCGACACGCGGCTGCGCACGCGGGACGATCCGCGGTACATGTCGGCCGTGCGGCGTTACGTCGCCGCGTTGGCGCCGCGCATCGTGCCGCTGATGGCAAAAGCGGGCGGTCCGGTATTGATGCTGCAGATAGAGAATGAATACTCAATGTTCGCCGACGACATCGGCTATCTCGATGCGTTGCGTGACATCTGGCGCGAGCACGGCGTGGATGGACCGTTCTCGGTGTCGGATGGCCTGAAGGACCTGCAGCGGCGCAAGGCGTATCCGAAGGGATCGGCGCTCGGGCTCGATGGCGCCGACSTGCCCGATCTKTTGAAGGGCAGGGGCTTTGCTGGCGAGTCGCCCGTATGGGTGGGTGAAGGTTATCCCGGGTGGCTGACCCACTGGGGCGAGCCGACGTTCGCTTCCAAGGACTATGAGGAGACCCTGCGCCACATCATGCGTGCCGGCTATTCGTTCAATCTGTACGTGGTGCACGGCGGCACGAATTTTGGGCTTACCGCAGGCTCGAACGCCGAAGA
>NZ_JBFUJE010000809.1:0-1298 GCF_056401535.1 Luteibacter sp. P4_E6
CTTCATGATCGCGCAGCTGGAGGGCGGGACCTATAACGGCGCACGGATTCTCGAGCCGGCGACGGTTGCGCTGATGCATACGCCGCAACGCACCGCCGCACCGGGTCTCAACGGCTTCGACCTGGGCTTTTACCAGGAAGACAGCCACGGCCAGCGTATCGTCGGCCACGCCGGCGACCTCGACTATTTCCACAGCGATCTGCACCTGATGCTGGATGCCCACGTCGGGTTCTTTATCTCGATGAACAGCGCCGGCAACGAAGGCGGCGCGGGCGTCATTCGAGCCGCCATGTTCCGCGCCTTCCTCGATCGCTATTTCCCGAACGTCGTCCCGTCACAACCGACCGCGCCGAGCGCCAAAGCGGATGCTGCGCGGGTCGCGGGTTGGTATAGCGCCAGCCGACGGAACGAAAGTGCGATGCGTCCGCTTTATCTGTTGACGCAGGTCCAGGTGGCGGCCATGCCCGATGACACCATCGCGGTCTCGGCATTGACCAGCGATGCGGGTGTGCCGCTGCACTGGCGCGAAGTGGGACCCCTGGAATATCGCGAAGTCAACGGCATCCGCAAGCTGAAATTCGTAGCCGACGCGCAGGGCGCCATCCGCTACTGGGCCACGGATGCCGAGCCGCCGGTGTTCGTCTTCCAGACCGTCTCGGGCTTCAGATCGCTGGGTTCGGTGCGCTTGTTAGCCGGGCTTTCCCTTCTGATCCTGATGGTCGCGCTGATCAGTTGGCCCGTGGGTTGGGGCGTGCGCAGGCACTACCGCCAGCGGCTTGAACTCACCTCCGTGCAGAGGCGCTCGCGTACGCTTTCTCGTCTTGGGCTCCTGGCGCTGTTCCTGGTGCTGCTGGGCTGGCTGGTCTTGATGGTGGTCCTCACCGCGACCAATGCGATCCCGCTGGTGCAAGGCACGATCACGCCCTGGCTGTATGTGCTTTACGTGMTCGGCGTAGTGGGGCTGATCGGCGCCATAGCGGTGGTCGCCCACGGCGTGCGGGCCTGGATGACGCCACGCCGAAGCGGTTGGGTGCGGCTCGGAGAAACGCTGCTCGCGCTGGTGGCCATCTATCTGGCCTGGTTCATCGTGGTGTTCGGGCTGGTGAGCTTCAGCGCCCGTTATTGAGCGAAAGCATTCGGAGTAGTCATGCATAGCAACCGACATGTTCGCCTGCAACTGCAGGCGAACATCGAGAAGTGGCCGACGAAGCAGCCTTTCCACATCACCGGCTACACGTTCACCGCCTTCGAGGCAGTCGTGGTGAGCCTTCGCGATGGCGACCTGGTGGGTCGTGGGG
>NZ_JBFUJE010000810.1:0-1294 GCF_056401535.1 Luteibacter sp. P4_E6
GAGAAGAATTCGGGGGTGAGAAAATCCATGAAAGCGGGTCCTTCGCGCGTTGTGAGATCGAATGCGGCGGCGACGGGTACGCGCACCCGTCGTCACCACAAAAGTCTCGTTCCCGGCGCGATGCCGCCGCGACGCCCGGGACGCGTGTGGCGTCCGTACTGACGATCGTCGCGCACGAAGCCGGAAGGCTCCGCGGAACTACTCCCTCTTGGGCGGTAGTCGCGGGCATTGTGGCGGTTGGGATGCACCGCGGCAAGACATACCCGGGGGTCGACCGGTTAAAATCGCCGGTTTCCCACCCTCCACGAGTGAAGTCCATGAGCGCACACGATATCCGTTCCGCCACGCGTCCCGATCCGGACCAGCCGCTGGTGGACATCGCCAACTACGTGGCCGATTACCAGATCGACTCGAAGGAAGCCTACGACACCGCGCGCTACATGCTCCTCGACTCGCTGGCCTGCTCAGCCCTGGCGATGAAGTTCCCGGATTGCGTCAAGCACCTCGGCCCCCTGGTTCCGGGCGCCGTGATGCAGGGCGGCACGCGCGTGCCGTTCACCTCGCATGAGCTGGACCCGGTCCAGGCGGCCTTCGCCATCGGCACCCAGATCCGCTATCTCGACTTCAACGACACCTGGCTGGCCGCCGAGTGGGGCCACCCGTCGGACAACCTTGGTGCGATCCTCGCGGTCGCCGACTACCTCTCGCGCAAGGCACAGAAGGAAGGCGGCAAGCCGCTGACCGTGCGCGATGTCCTCGGCTACGCCATCAAGGCCCACGAGATCCAGGGCTGCTACGCGCTCAAGAACAGCTTCAATCGCGTCGGCCAGGACCACGTGATCCTGGTCCGCCTGGCCTCCACGGCCGTGACCACCGCCATGCTCGGCGGCGGCAAGGAGCAGATCACCACGGCCGTCTCGCACAGCTGGATCGACAACGGCGCGCTGCGCACTTACCGCCACGCCCCGAACACCGGCCCCCGCAAGAGCTGGGCCGCCGGCGACGCCTGCCGCCGCGCCGTCACCCACGCGATCAACGCTGTCTACCGCAACGTGGTGGGTTACCCCTCGGCCCTCACGGCCAAGACCTGGGGCTTCTACGACGTGGCCTTCAAGGGCAACGCATTCGAGTTCGAGCGCCCGTTCGGCAGCTACGTGATGGAAAACGTCCTGTTCAAGATCAGCTTCCCGGCCGAGTTCCATGCCCAGACGGCCGTGGAATGCGCCATGGCCCTGCACGCCCAGGTGGCCGACCGGGTCGACCAGGTCGAGAAGGTCGTCATCGAGACCCAGGA
>NZ_JBFUJE010000811.1:0-1289 GCF_056401535.1 Luteibacter sp. P4_E6
CCGCGAAGGGCGGTTGGGGACGCTTCTTCGCGATCCACCTACCGGCGGGCGCGGTGTTGGCGACGGCGCAGGTGCTGCTCACGCTGTCGTTGTACTGGGCGATCTGCGGGCCGTCGGCGTCCATGAAGGGCATGACCTTCGGTGCCTTCGTGCTCATGCAGTTCGTCTACAACGCCCATCTGAGTTTCATCACTTACTGGGTGTTGCTGGTGTTGCTTCGCGCGATCGACTCGCAGCAGCGTCTGCGCGACGAACGACTGCGCAATTCGTACCTGGAAACCCAACTCGTGCAGTCCCAGTTGCAGACGCTTCGCGTGCAGCTACAGCCGCATTTCCTGTTCAATACGCTGAATGCGATCTCGGCGCTGGCACTCGCCGACCCGATGCAGGCACGCCTGATGATTTCCCGGTTGAGCGATTTCCTCCGGCTCACGCTGGAGGAACGGCACGCGCAGCAGGTGCCGCTGTCACGCGAGCTCGAGTTCCTCGAGTGCTATCTCGGCATCCAGCAGGTGCGTTTCCAGGATCGCCTGGTGACGCACATGGACGTCGCCAGCGATACGGTGCGTGCCCTCGTGCCCAACATGATCCTGCAACCGCTCGTAGAGAACGCGTTACGCCATGGCCTGCTGGACAAACCCGAGCGCGGCACGTTGCACATCGTGACGCGTCGCCACGGTGACGACCTGCACGTCCAGGTCGATGACGACGGTCTGGGCCTGCCACCGGAAGGCGCGAAGGACGGCATCGGCCTGGGCAACACACGAACGCGGCTGGACATGCTGTTCGGCGGGTCGGCCACGCTGGAGCTGTCGCGACGTGCCGACGGCGGCACGCGCGTCGAGATGCGCTTCCCCTACCGGGAGCAGGCGGCATGAGTGCGCCTGCCATTCGGGCGCTGCTGGTCGACGACGAGATGCTGGCCCGGCTCGCACTCCGCCAGGCGCTGGCGTCGCATCCGGATATCGACGTCGTCGGCGAATGCGGCAACGCCACCGAGGCGAAGCAGGCTATCGCGGCCCTGGAGCCGGAGCTGCTGTTCCTGGACATCCGCATGCCGGGCATGGACGGCTTCCGTCTGCTGCACGGGATGCAGCGCAGTACCTTGCCGATGGTCGTTTTTGCGACGGCGTATGGGCAGCATGCCCTGCGCGCGTTCGACGCGAATGCCATCGATTACCTGCTGAAGCCCATCGACCAGGCACGTTTCGACCAGGCCATGTGTCGGGTGCGGCAGCATTGGCAGGGACTGAACGTCGCTTCGGTGAGCGCTCCGACGGCGTATCTCC
>NZ_JBFUJE010000812.1:0-1286 GCF_056401535.1 Luteibacter sp. P4_E6
GTACGTGTCCAGCCTGGTTGGCGACATCGCGCTGTGGATCTTCGCGGTGCAGGAGCTGCGCCGGCAGAACATCGATCGCGCGCTGCGACCGGGGTTGTTCGGCCCGGCCCGCCGCATCAAGGGCGCCTGGGATTTCGTCTGGACGACCAACTTCTCCCACTCGATCTGGTCGGCCCGTAACGCGGGCACCAACGTGCTGGTCGGCGTCATGCTGGGCCCCACGGCAGCCGGCCTGTTCAAGGTCGCCATGACCTTCTTCGACGCGGCCGGCACGCCCGCCTCGCTCATGCAGAAAAGCTTCTATCCCGAGATCATGCGACTCGACCCGGCCAGCACGCGGCCGTGGAAGCTGGGTCTGCGCTCGGGAGCCCTCGCCGGCGGCCTGGGCGTGCTCGTCGCCCTGCTGGTGTTCGTCGTGGGTAAACCGCTGATCTCCGCGGTGTTCGGCGCGAAGTATCTCGAGTCCTACAGTCTGCTCCAGGTCATGTGCGGCGCCCTCGTGGTCTCCATGGCGGGCTTTCCCCTCGAATCGCTGCTCTACATCGCCAGCCGCCAGCGCGCGGCGCTGGTCGCGCAAGGACTTGCGGCACTGATATACGTCGGGCTGCTCATCGGATTGACACATCACTTTGGCATCATGGGCGCAGCCGTCGCCTATTTCGGTGGTCAGTGCCTGGAAGCGTTCTTCTTCCTGATCCCGACCCTGTCCTCCTTCCGTAGGCGACATACGCTTTCGTTCTACAAGCCCGAGGAAGTGCAGGAATGATCCGCAGTCGTGGAACCACGTGGCAGACCTTTCCGGCCGAAACGTTGCGGCGCTTGTTCGACGCCGTGGATGTGAACGATATCGTCGACGCCCATGTCGCCCTTCCCGACCCCATCGATCTGGCATGCCCGGAGGAATCGATCCGGCAGTGTTACGCGCTGTGCCTGCAATTCTGGAAAGACGGCGTCACGCGCGCGGACGCGTTGCGACTGGTCAACAAGCTGCTTCGCAACGAAGCGCTGAGCGCCGACGAACGCCTTGAGTTCAAGCACATCCGTGCGAGATACAAGCACCTGCGCTTTGCGCAACGGCTATACAGCAAGCGTCACGCCGCGGACTACCTGTTCGATAAGACCACGCGCGTCCTGGGCAAGCTGCAGGATGCGTTTCGCAGCGGCCGGCGCGGCGACATCGTCCGCAGTGGGTTGAGACTGCGGGTGCTGCTGTCAAAGCCTGTCTGGTCGGTTGTCCAGCGCTCGATGGAAAACACACAGCTGGACAGCGAGGCGGGAGTTATCGC
>NZ_JBFUJE010000813.1:0-1276 GCF_056401535.1 Luteibacter sp. P4_E6
ATCCGCAGCTGTACGGCGCGGTGGTCAGCCAGGTGGCCCTGCTCGACATGAAGCGCTACACGCACATGTCCGCCGGTGCCTCGTGGATGGCGGAATACGGTGATCCGGACAAACCGGAGGAATGGAAGTACATCCAGACCTTCTCGCCGTACCAGAACCTGCATAAGGGTACGAAGTATCCGCCCGTGCTGTTCACGACCTCCACGCGCGACGACCGTGTGGGGCCGGTACACGCCCGCAAGATGGCCGCGCGCATGCAGGCCATGGGCTTCGACGCCAGCCTCTACGAGAACCTCGAAGGTGGACATGGTGCCGCAGCGGA
This sequence comes from Luteibacter sp. P4_E6, assembly GCF_056401535.1. Taxonomy (NCBI): domain Bacteria; kingdom Pseudomonadati; phylum Pseudomonadota; class Gammaproteobacteria; order Lysobacterales; family Rhodanobacteraceae; genus Luteibacter; species Luteibacter sp. P4_E6. The sequence goes on from NZ_JBFUJE010000813.1 coordinate 323, forward strand.
CAACAAGCAGTCGGCGTTCATGAGCGCCCTGGCCTATACGTACCTCTGGGAACACCTGAAGTAAGCACATCCCGTGGGAACCGCTTCAGCGGCGAAAAGCCAACGAAGCGGTTTAGCGGGTGAGTCCACCGCCGGCATAGCCGGCTCCCACACAAAAAACAGGCACTTTGCCGGGGCCATGGCCGGGCGTTATCCTATTCGGCCGCCTTAACCCCTCGAATCACCAAGGAATCCCATGGGCCTGCACCTCGTTCCCGCCGGCAAGAATGTGCCGGACGAAATCAACGTCATCATCGAAATCCCCAAGGATGCCGAGCCCGTCAAGTACGAAGTGGACAAGGAAAGCGGCGCGATCTTCGTCGACCGCATCCTGTCGACCCCGATGCGCTACCCGTGCAACTACGGCTACGTGCCGGGCACCCTGGGTGGCGACGGCGACCCGCTCGACGCGCTGGTGATCCTGCCGCTGTCGCTGGTACCGGGCTCGGTGATCCGTTGCCATCCGGTCGGCATGCTGAAGATGACCGACGAAGCCGGTGCCGACGAGAAGCTCGTCGTGGTTCCGGTGGACAAGGTGTTTGCCGGCTACGCGCACATCAAGGATATCGGCCAGGTGTCCGGTCACTGGCTGGAGCGCATCGGTCACTTCTTCGAGCACTACAAGGATCTCGAGAAGGGCAAGTGGGTCAAGATCGACGGCTGGGTCGGCGCGGAAGAAGCCAAGGCGGAGATCGTCGCTGGCATGGGTCGTTACAAGGCCGATCACTGATCTGACGCAACCTGCTTGGTAGGAGCCGATGTGCGGTGGTCTAATTTTCCTGGACACCCATGTAGGAGCAAAATCCCTACCGAGGTGAATCATGGGATATCGACCGATCGACCCGGCGCTCAAGCGCCGGGCGGTGTGTTTAGTACTGGATGAGAACCGCTCCGTGCCTGCCGTGTGCGGGCTGC
>NZ_JBFUJE010000814.1:0-1270 GCF_056401535.1 Luteibacter sp. P4_E6
CCTTAGCCCGATCCTCGCCGCAGCGACGAACGCCACGGATTTCGACATCGGCGCCCTGCGCAAGCGGCCAACCACCCTTTACGTGATCATCCCCACAAACAAGCTGGACGAGAGCAGCAAGCTACTCAACATCTTCTTCAGCACCGTGATCGGAAACAATCTTGGCAAGCAACTCGGAGAAGATCCTGATCTCAAGTATCAGATGCTCATGTTGATGGACGAGTTCACCGCCATGGGAAGGGTCGATGTATGGGCGAAGCGAATATCCATCGCCGCTAGCTATGGCGTGCGMGACTTGTGCATCGTCCAGAGTCGGGCCCAGCTGCGCTCCGCCTACGGCGAGAACGACGCCCAGAACTTCATCACGAACCACGGTGCGCAGATCGTTTTCGCACCGCGAGAGCAGAGCGACGCTAACGAATACAGCGAAATGCTGGGCTACAAAACGGTCCGGAAGGAACACCGGAGCACCAGTCGGGGTGGCGGAGCGCCGCAGGTGTCGACGAGCTTCAGTGAGGAGCGCCGAGCCGTTCTCCTGCCCCAGGAGATCAAGGAGCTGCCGGCCGACGAAGAGCTCATCTTCTACGAAGGTTGCCGACCGATCCGGGCAAGGAAGAACTGGTTCTTCAAGGACAAGAGGCTGCAGGCGCGCGCCGGTATGCCAGTTTCTGTAGTGGCCCATGCGGGGCAGGTGTCACGTACGTTGGCGCGCGCCCAGGCCGTGCGGAAGCAAACTAACGCTCGAGTGCTCGCGGCGCTGGCCCAGTAATAGTTAGTGGCGCGAGCCACTCCACCCCTCGAAAGCTGACCCAAGGCAACATGACGACGCAAGAAGACTCCTGGGACGAGGACGAAGGCGCACGGCCGTCGTCCCTGCTCTCCGTACACAAGCTGTCAAGCCGCGATATCCACTACGACTCGCAGCTTCTGCGTGACCTTGAAATAGCAAACGCGCGCACCCGCGTCGAACTCGGACACCTTCCACCCGATGGGGTGCCCGTGGCGGTGAAGAGAAAGCCCAGCATTCCCAAAGCGGCAGGTTCGCACGGTGATGCCGCGCGCGTTACCGGTGCTGCGACACCGTCGCCTGGCGATTCCGAAACTCAGATGGCTTACGACCCTCAGGAGGCAGAGATCATGAAACTTCAATCCGTTGCGATGGCCGCAGCTATCAGCGCCGTCACTCTTGCAGGCGGCCTTGCAAATGCATCGTCGCACGATTCGAGTCCGGCCAAGGCACGAACCGCTACGAGCCACGGACTTCCCGAGT
>NZ_JBFUJE010000815.1:0-1267 GCF_056401535.1 Luteibacter sp. P4_E6
CTTGCGCTTCTGGCGCAGCTTCCACCAGCTTACCGACAGGTTCACCGCGAACCACGCGCCGATCAACGCGAGCGGCCAGGCGATCACTGCTGGCCAAAAGATCGCGATGACCGTGAGCACGGTGGCCGAGATAGCGCCGGCGATGAGCGGCCCGGTTTCTGTATCTCCCAGCACGCGATGCTCGGTCAGGGCCGCGCCTACCGTGTTAGCCAGGCGCAACGCACCGGCGGCGGCACGGCTGGAGCTRCCCCCCGTATGGCGTGGCCGCGGCGGGCGGGGCGAGCGGCTACGCATGCGCTCGTTGCCGGAGCGGCGCCGGCGGCCACGCAGGAGGATTTCCGTGGCGTTCTCGAGGTCCGCTTCGTACTGCGCCTCGAGCTTTCCGGCAAATCCGTTGTCCTCGATCGCTACGTCGATTTCACGGTTGCTCAGCCAGCTGGCGATATTGAGATTGGACGAGCCCACGCGCGCCCAGCGCCCGTCGGCGACGGCCGTCTTCGCGTGCAGCATCGAACCGTTCCATTCGAACACGCGGATACCGGCCTTCAACAACGGGCGGTAGCCGGAGCGCGACATCCCGGCGACCATGGGGATGTCGCTGGTGCCTGGTACAAGGAGACGCACGTCCACGCCATCGCGTGCGGCGGCGGCGAGGGCCTGCACGTACGGTGCAACCCCCACGAAATAGGCATCGGTGAGCCAGAGAGTCTTGCGCGCCATGGCGGCGACCATCTGGTCGAGGCGATACATGCCGGCGGTGCTCGGCTGGGTCGCGATGAGCCGTAGCGAGACCTCACCGGCGTCCTTGCTGTCCGCCGTGGGCCGCAGGCGTTCATCGTCGGGTAGCGGCTCGCCGGCCTGCTGCCAGCTGTCGGCGAAGGCGTGTTCGATTTCCGCGACCGCCGGGCCGTGAATCATCACACCGGTATCGCGCCAGGGCGACACATTGCGCCCTGGATCGCCCAGCCACTTCTCGCTCAGGCAGACGCCGGACAGGAAGCCGACCTCGCCATCCACGGTGAGCACCTTGCGGTGGTCGCGGCTGACCCAGCCGAACGAGCTGCCGAGCCTGGGTGGGTTGTAAATGCGCACGTGGCCGCCCGCGGCGCGGAGTTCGTTCCAGAACGACGCGCGTGACTGGCCGAGACAGCCGACCCAGTCGCCGATCACAGCCACGAAAACCCCGGCGCGAGCGCGCTCGACGAGCGCGGCGCGGAACGCTTGCCCGATGCTGTCGTCGCGGATGATGTAGTTCTCGACGAATACG
>NZ_JBFUJE010000816.1:0-1262 GCF_056401535.1 Luteibacter sp. P4_E6
CACTGATGTAGCTCAGGCGTCCCTCGTACTCGGCCTTATTCTTTCCCGTGTCGACAACGCCTTTGGAGTTGAAGAACTGGTTGGTCCAGTCCGAGTCGGTACTGGGCTTGGCGGAACGCAGCCCCTCCAGCACGTCCCTGTACCGATCTTCCAGCATGCGTCGGCATGCCGCGAAGCTGGAGAACGTTTCAGGCGGTATGTCGTATGGACCGATTTGTGCGCTTGCACTTGCCTCGGGAGATACGGAGGCCATCGCCGCAATGAGGAGGCCGAACATCGGTGCGTGTTTACTGATTGACATAGTCCCTGTCCTTTTCTCTCGTTGTGGGAATGTAGCAGCTGATGGGTCGGCCACGTCTCCCTGACCCAGTTATCGCGCGTGTTGCCCAGCAGAAGCCGGACTGTCGTCCCAGCTGATTGCTGCGGTACTGCAACCACTCGCTGGCTTGGCTCAAGAGATCGCCAGAGTCAGCCAACTACATCGACATGCCTTGCTGGCCCAACTGGGCGCTCTGCGCCTGGAATGCCTGTGCCATCTGCATCTCTTGCTGATCGAACTTTTGAATCTGCTCGACTGCCTGCTCCGGCTGCGGAGGCGGAACGCTCAGGTCGATCTGCGCGGCCGTGGTGAGTGGTCCTGATCCGCGGATATCCAGCGTCATCTTCTCTTCGTCCAGATGCACTGTGGTCAGGTTCTCCGCGGTGATCATGTTCTCGTGACAGGCGGCCGTGAACTGCAGGAGTCGGTTTTCTGAGGCGTCAGGGATGCACCGCTGTAACTCGTTATAGAGCTCATGAGTCGGGCTGTCGGGGTTTCTCGGGTCGTTAACTGCGAGGCCAATGTTCGGCGGATTCATCACTGCCGCTGGGCGCGTCACGTTCACCTGTGCAGGCGTGCTCTGCTCGGCTTCCGGTGAGCGCATTGCCTCCAAGACCGGGGTCTCTCTCGCCGCCCTGGATGGAGCAAGCTGCTGCAACTCTGCGATGAAGGCCTGGCTCTGAGCCATGGAACGTGTCGCCTCATCTGCGTGGCCAGTGATCGGTAGATCGTGACCTGACTGGAATCTCGCCACAGCACTGAGGGTAGATGGACCATACAAGCCGTCCACCGCCAGTGCCTCGCCCTTCATATCTACGACCCCCAGCGTATTCATGTTCTCCTGCAACGCGCGCGTCGTGTCGGGATCCGGACGACCGAAAGCAGCTGCTTGCAGCGCATCCGTTCTCGGCTCGGCCTGTGTAGAGCTGACAACCGGTAGGAC
>NZ_JBFUJE010000817.1:0-1261 GCF_056401535.1 Luteibacter sp. P4_E6
CAAGGAGGCAAGGAGGGATCAGGCAGCGCGCCTGGGCAGCACCCAATCCGGACGGATGAAATGACACGTGTAACCGTTCGGATACTTCTCCAGGTAGTCCTGGTGCTCGGGTTCGGCCTCCCAGAACGGGCCCGCGGGCGACAGTTCGGTCACCGCCTTGCCTGGCCACAGGCCTGACGCATTGACGTCCGCGATGGTGTCTTCGGCGACGGCCTTCTGCTCGTCATCGAGGTAGAAGATGGCCGAACGATAGCTCTCACCCCGATCGTTCCCTTGCCGATTCAGCGTAGTCGGATCGTGGATCTGGAAGAAAAACTCGAGAATCTTGCGGTAGCTCACCTTGGCCGGATCGAACTCGATCTCGATCGCCTCGGCATGACTGCCGTGGTTACGGTAGGTCGCGTTCGGCACATCACCGCCCGAATAGCCCACGCGCGTGGCGATGACGCCGGGCTGGCGGCGAATCAGGTCCTGCATGCCCCAGAAGCAACCGCCGGCGAGAATGGCGCGCGAAGTCACAGGACACCTCCGGTTTCACTGTCGAACATGTGGATGTACTTGCCGTAGCCTTCCTTTTCGAGATCGGCGACGGGAATGAAACGCAGCGAGGCCGAGTTGATGCAATAGCGCAGGCCGCCCTGGTCACGCGGGCCATCCGGGAAGACGTGGCCCAGGTGGCTGTCGCCATTGGCCGAACGCACCTCGGTGCGAATCATGCCGTGGGTGATGTCGCGCTTCTCTTCGACATAATCCGCCTCGAGCGGGCGCGTGAAACTGGGCCAGCCGCAACCGCTATCGAACTTGTCGAAGGACGAGAACAGGGGTTCGCCCGAGACGATATCGACGTAGATACCGGGTTCCTTGTTGTCGTTGAATTCATTGTGGAACGGCCGCTCGGTGCCGCTCTGCTGGGTCACCCGGAACTGTTCGGGAGTCAGCTTGGCGAGGGCTTCGGGGGTCTTGCGATAGTCGGACATAGGGACCTCCAGAGGGATGAAGATCGGGGGCTGCAGGCCAGTTGCGGGCCCGCTCCACCGCTTGTCCAATAATGCGGTCGAACGCGATAGAAACAATAGGAAGGACTTGCCGCCGGGGCCCAACGCCCTGCCCCTGTAGGAGCCGATTCATCGGCGAAAACCAGATCGCGACATCGTCATAGGCCTCGCTCCGCAGGAATCGCCGATGAATCGGCTCCTTGTATCTTAGGGATGCCTTCCGTTGGGAGGTGCAGCAAGTGAGATCCCGGGGAGGCCGCCGGCTC
>NZ_JBFUJE010000818.1:0-1260 GCF_056401535.1 Luteibacter sp. P4_E6
TCTCTCCGACCGAGGCTTGTCCATTCGGATCGGTGTTCTTGACAGGGTTATTACTAGCATAGGCGAAACGATTGAAATTCGCCCGATTTCCAGCAGCTGGAGTGACCGGATCGATACTCATGAACCGCCCCACACTCGGATCGTAATAGCGCGCCTGCATATACACYAGGTCAACGTCACTATCATTGACGTGGCCCGTGAATCCAGGGCCGGCAACGGGTATGCCAAGAGCGCTCTCGCCGTAAGGGCGATAGTCGTTGGACGAACGGGAATTGCCCAATACGTCGGTTGTAGCGAGTACCGATCCTTGCAGGTTCGTATAGTAGTAAGAGATTCCACCCGCAGCTGCCGGCCGGTGGCCAGCTATGAGCTTTCCGGCGAGATAGATGTAGTCGGTGCCGTTCCCCGTTGCGGCATCGAAGTCCCACATCAGTTGACCGCTGCTGCTGTACGCGTAGTACGTCGTGCCAGCTGGCGTCATCTTCTTTACACGACGACCGGCGGCATCGTAGGTATACGTGCCTTTGCCGTCGATCGAAGTCAGCTGGTTCGCCAGGTCGAAGTTGAGGATCTGCGCGTCCTTGGCGACCGTATTGCCACGTGCGTCATAGCGGAAGGTATGCTGAGGCACGCCGTTGTTGGTGATCGAGGTAAGCAGGTTAAAACCGTCGTAGTTGTACGTGTTGGTTCCCGAACTGTTTGTCAGGCTTCGAAGGTTGTTGAGCGTGTCGTAGGTATACGACTCAGTCCCCCACAGATTGCCCGCCGCGGCCGTAACGAGGCGATCCATGCCGTCGTACGCCATGGACCTGGTGCGCTGATTGTTCGTCGCGATGTCGGTAAGCTGTGTGACGTTGCCGTTGGCGTCGTACGCGATATTCTCGGAAATGACGGGTGTCGTACCGCTCTGCCTGAATGCGAAATTGCCGAACGTGTCGCGCAGGTTCTTGGTGCCGACATAGGTCGCACCGCTGCCCATCAGGTAGAACTGGATCGTCCCATCCCTGAAGAGCGACAGGTTCGACACATAGCTTCCGACGATCGTGGGACGACCGATCGCGTCGGGGTTATAGGGGACGAATTCTCCATCGGGATAGGTGGTCGCGCTTTGGGCCCCGTTAGCATCGTAGCCGTAAGCCAGCGTCCAGTTGTGGCCATCGACCGAGAGGGTTTCGCTGGTGAGCAGGCCTCGCCTGTTGCGTCCGAAGGTCCAGCCGACCGCACCCGACGTGCTGGTCGCCACGTTGCCCAGCGCATCGT
>NZ_JBFUJE010000819.1:0-1256 GCF_056401535.1 Luteibacter sp. P4_E6
GTCAGTGTGCCGCGCATCGAGATCTACACACCGCCACACCCCAACGGCACGGCCGTGATCGTCATCGGTGGCGGCGGTTACGCGCGAATCGGCATGGGTCAGGAAGTGATGCCGACGGCGACCTGGCTGCAGACGCAAGGGATCACGGCAGTGGTGCTTTACTACCGCCTTCCAGCGGACCATTGGCCTGCGGTCGCGCCATTTCAGGATGCACAACGTGCCATCCGTGTCCTTCGCGCGCATGCACAGGACTTCGGTATCAACCCGGCGCGGATCGGTGTGCTCGGTTTCTCTGCCGGCGGAAACCTCGCCGGCATCGCCGAAACGCGCTCGGCGGCGGCCTTCTATCCCCCTGTAGACGCGACCGACCGGCTCTCGGCACGACCGGATTTCGCGGCCCTGCTTTACCCGGTGATCTCGCTGGGGCAACCCTATGACACCACGCGCTCGGGTCGCGAGTTGTCCACCCAGGCCGACTCGGTACAGGCGTATTCCGTGCAGCTGCACGTGACCCCGAGGACAGCACCGACCTTCCTCGCCCAGGCCAAGGACGATCCCATCGCGAACATAGGCAACAGCCTGATCATGTACGACGCGCTGAAGAAAAATGGCGTCGAGGCCGAACTCCACGTGTTCGACAAGGGCGGCCACGGCTGGGGAATGGGTACGCCGGGCTCTGAGGTTGCCGCGTGGCCGAACTTGTTCGCCCTCTGGGCACGACGCAACGGTTTCCTGTGACGCTCCTCACACATACGGGCTAAAGACCGGGCGACGCTCGCCGATCCTTTCAGGGAGAGCCCGGAGTCGAATCGCCATGCCTGTTCAGCACGCCCGCCACGTCAACCTGCAGACCGTCCTGTCCCAACTCGAAGCCGAGGGCATCGTTGGCTATGCCGAACAGGCCGGGCACCTGGGCAATGTCACCGAGGGACGGCTCGCCGCCATGGCCCAGGGCGGCCCCATCGACATCCTGTTTGCCCAGCACGTGGAGTGGGCCCTGCACCGGCGGCGCGGCTGGATGGACGAGCTGCACGAGAACGATCCGCTGGAAGTTTGAGGGCAAAAAAAGGTTCTTCGCGGCATGCCGGGGACGCCGAAGACGGTGAGGCGCAGAGCCTTCTGCGTGCAGACGTCGCGGCRCAGAGCCTTCGGTGCCCACCCTCGCTGCTCAGACACGTCCTCCGCGTTTCGTACCGGAAAGGCCGCTGCGCGGCCCCTGTTCTTATTGGCCTACGGCCGCTCCACTTGTGCGGAAC
>NZ_JBFUJE010000820.1:0-1256 GCF_056401535.1 Luteibacter sp. P4_E6
GTCTACAGCGGAACGAAGGCCTACGTCCTGGCCTTCACCCGCAGCCTGCAGGCCGAACTCGCCCATRGCGGCGTCAGGATCCAGCTGGTTCTGCCCGCCACCACAGCTACCGAGATCTGGTCCGACGAGGTTTCCGGCATCCGGCTGTCCGCGCTGCGCCAGGAATCGATCATGAGCGCCGAAGACATGGTGGACGCCTCACTTACCGGCCTGGACAACGGCGAGACCATCACCTGGCCGTCCGTGGCCGATGAGGGCCTGTGGACTGCCTACGACGGCGCGCGCGCCGCGCTGTTCGCTGCTACCCAGACCGGTACGCCCGCGCCGCGTTATACCAAGGGGTAACGCGCCCCGGGACACGTGGCGCCAGGAGCCCCGCCCGGTTCTTGGCGCCCGTGAAGGCTGACGGCGCTTCGTGCGGAGCTCTGCCGGACATCGACAGTTACGAGGTCATGCGGGAAATGGCCCTGGCCGGATTCGGCGTGACGTTCGTGCCGAACTACATTCTCGCCGACGAGCTGCGCGCGGGTACGCTCGTCGAAGTCTTGCGTGCCCACTGCCCGCCACACGATCCCATTGCCCCACTCCCAACGGTTGCAGGGGGGCCAAGACCGCGCCGACTCTTGGCGACACCAAAAACCCCTGCTACCATCGCCGATTAGTGGGGCCTTAGCTCAGCCGGGAGAGCGCGTCGTTCGCAATGACGAGGTCGGGGGTTCGATCCCCCCAGGCTCCACCACTTATTGAACGCACTAAAGCCTCGAAGACCATCGTCCTCGAGGCTTTTTTGTGGTCGCCTTGTGTGGGAGCCGCTTCAGCGGCGATAGCGAGGTCGTCGCGAACCCATCGCCGGCAAAGCCGCCTCCTACAAAGGGCGCCGGCCGCCGTAGAGGACTCAGCCCCGGCAACCCGCCAGCAGATCGAGCTTCGGCTCGTACACCGTCGTGTGGGTGTCGAAAAAACCCAGCAAGGTGTGGAACACGTTGTCCTGGCTTGCCGGCTGCGTGCGTCGCTGCGCCATGCAGTCCAGGCGCACGCCAGCGTCGCGCACCCATCCGGGCGACAGCCACATCAGCATCGGGATGTGCTTTTGCTGGCTCGGCGCTGTGGCCCAGTCCGCGCCATGGAGATAGATATCGTTCTCCCCCAGCGATTCGCCGTGGTCGGAGAGGTACATCATCGCGCTGTCGACTTCCGGAGCGGCCTTCAAGGCCTCGACCACCTGGCCGAGAATATGGTCCGTGTAGAGGATGGTG
>NZ_JBFUJE010000821.1:0-1254 GCF_056401535.1 Luteibacter sp. P4_E6
CTGTCAATCCATAGAGCGGCTGCACTGTGTCGAAAGCCTTGACCGGCAGCATCAGTGTGCCGATCAGGCCGTAACGCCGGTTGCCGATCATGCTGCGATACCAGTACTGCGTCTGCAGAAAGCCGGCGAACCAGCGTCGGCGCTGACGCAGAAAGCTGGGCAAGGTGCTCGGCGCGTCCGTGCGCGCCCTGGCGCCGCCGATCACGCGTACATCCCAGTCCAGACCACGATCCAGAGCATAGCGACGCAGCCGGTGAATCAGCTCATAGTCCTCGACCAGACAATCCGGATCGAAGCCACCGACCGTCAACAATGCGTCGCGTCGAAAGCACGCAAAGGCACCGGAGACCAGTAGAAGACTATGCGCTCGCATCCACGCATAGCGGGAAATGAAGTTGCGCATGTATTCATAGGTCTGGAACCACTGAAAGAAGCGACCGCTGGCCGTGCGACTGCAGACCGGCGACAGCAAACCTGCTGCGACCACCAGGTTTGGGGATCCGGCGAACGCACGGGACATCGCCGCACATGCGCCCGGTTCGAGCAGCGTATCCGCATCGACGGTCATCACCGTGTCGGTCGTCATCAAGACGATGGCCGCATTCAAGGCGCGCGCCTTGCCACCGTGCGGCATGCGCAGCCAGCGCAATGCGGGGAAGGACGGACTTGGTTCGCTCAGATTGCCCTTGCCAGGGTCAACCAGACCGTAGCGTTCAGCGAGAAGCGCGGCAGTACCATCAGTCGATCCATCATCGGCAATCACAATCTGCGTCGGTACGCGGGTCTGGCCGAGCAACGCATTGAGTGTGATCGACAATACCGCCGCCTCGTTATGCGCGGCAACCGCCACGCCAAGCGTCGGCTGGGGGCCACTGGCCGCAACGGGTGACGGCCTCATGAGCGAGAGTGAGTTCCACGCTACGAAGACCAGCAGCAGCGTGTCGTAAATGACATACGCAATGCCGGTCGACCAGGCAACGACGCCATGCAGGAAGAATGCCCGCGCGAACAACACGATCCACAGCGYCATCACGCCGCCGTGAATCAGCACACTGATCAAAGGTGTGCGCACGGGCGAGAGGCGCGGCGAGGTCAGCGCCCGCGCGCGATCGAGAGCAAGAAGTGGCGTTTCCATCAACATTACGGAAGCATCCGTCCCAAGACCGGATGGCGGTCGATCCACTGGTGTTTGAGCGCGCCCAGAATGTGCAGTGCCAGCACCGCATACAGTGCATAGCCGCATAGCGTATGAAG
>NZ_JBFUJE010000822.1:0-1252 GCF_056401535.1 Luteibacter sp. P4_E6
TGGTCGAGCTATACAAGAACGCCGTCAAGAAAACCGGCCTGGGCAAGGCCGGTGTCATCACGCGAACCGTCGTGGCCATCGCCACCAAGTACAACGTCAAGCAGACACCCGTGCAGTACACGCTGATGGTCGACGACCCGCGCAAGGCCGTGAAGGAGTTCAAGCGTTCGACGCTGGACGACCTCTCCTGCTTCACCCTCAGTGTCGACAACATCGATGCCCAGCTCGCCGACATGACCCGGCGCGGCAATGCATGGGCCACCGGCGATATCGCTGCGCTCCGCGACGACCGCACGGCGAAACAGCGCGCGGCCTGCCTCGATGCCGTCACCGACGGCGGCGTGGCGCAACGGATCGGCCTGACCGACATACCCAAGGCCGTACGCAACGCGTGGCTCGCCGTGGTGGACACCGCCATGACCCACGACACCCAGGCCGTCGCCATCGTGCCGATCGAGGACCTCCTCGGCGACGACGGCTACCTCGCGGCGCTCAAGGCAAAGGGTTACAAGGTCGAGGCACCCGACGACGGCGACTGAGCCGGTGATGGAACCTGCGCGGGCGGCACGCCCTCGCGAATGATCGCCGAGAAGTCGTCGCCCGGTCGGGTGGCCCTCGCCCGGTCGGTGATTCGCCCGAGCCGCCGCCATTCGTCGGTGGAAAGCCGACTGTCGAGCGCGCCGTTGTCCCTCAGGTAGCCAGGAAGGTAGCCGGTCAACAGCAGGCGGATATCGAACGGAAGGCCACTGTCGATGCGCCGCGCCATGCGATAGACGATGGTCGTGCAGTTCGACGTCACCGTGTTGTAGAAGCGCGGGTGCTGCACCAGCTCGTTGGCTGCCGTCACGTACGAAAGGAACAGCGAACGCATCGCGTCTTTCGGCATCCGCAGCGGGAAGACGTAATCGTCCTCGCCGCGCACGTTGGTCCGCACGCGCACGATGTCATGCTCGTCGGCGGCGATCAGGACCAGCTCGAACTGCTTGAAGAAGCCCCCGACCTCCGAGAATGCCTCGCCTTTCTCCCGACGGATCTCCATCGAGAAGACCACGTGGCGGCCGTCGTCGAAGCCGAAGGACAGCATGGCGTGCGCGATCGCCTCGCTCGACCAGTAAGAGAGAATCGCGTCGGCCGACACCAGGTGATCGAGATCGTAGTCACGCGTTTCCCAGCGCGCGTCGTAATCGTCGTCGGTGCGCCAGTCGAAGTCGCGTACGTTGTGCAGGGTGACGTGGGATCCATGGACCTCCCC
>NZ_JBFUJE010000823.1:0-1248 GCF_056401535.1 Luteibacter sp. P4_E6
GAGCAAGGTGGCGAATGCGTCCCCATCGGGGCGATGAAGGACCAGATCGGCGAAAGCGCCGTCGGCCGTATGCAACCCGATCGCCTCGCACGGAGGGCGTTCCAGGGTGGCGGTTATTTCGGGATGATCAGTCATGCAGCCAAAAGCCCCCTCGGAGCGCGAGCACCGAGAGGGCTGAAGTCTTGCAAGAACGAGCGGCGTTAGCCAGCCCGAACAGAGTTACTTCGGATTGACGTTGTCCGCCTGCGGGCCCTTCTGGCCCTGGGTCACGGTGTACTCAACCTTCTGACCTTCCTGCAGCGACTTGAAGCCGTTGCCCTGGATCGAACGGAAATGGACGAACACGTCCGGGCCGCCCTCATCCTGAGTGATGAAGCCAAAGCCCTTTGCATCGTTGAACCACTTAACAGTACCAGTTGCCATCACACACACCTCTATCCAACACTCGAAAACCCGGCTCGCGAGCCGGCGACTTACTGGGAATGCAGGACCGGGTGAGGCGATGGAGCGTAAACTTCGCGCTTACATCGGGCCACTCTCGTGACCGCGCAGACACAGTAAGGTGGATAATAACCATATTTCGCGCGAGTTATGTAGGGGAATGCCTACATTGGACGATATTTTGACGTCCATCACGACTTTTTTCGTGAAATAGACAGGTTTCTTAGGAATTATTCGGGGCGCTTCGCGCCTTCGCCGATCAATCGGGTCCCAAAACAGGCATGAAAAAAGCCGGGCGTTTCCGCCCGGCTTTTCATGCAGCGAGAGTGTCAGCAGGCTTACGCCTTGTTGACTTCCTCAGCCTGCAGACCCTTCTGGCCGTTGACGACCTTGAAGGAGACCTTCTCGCCTTCGGCGAGGGACTTGAAGCCGTTGCCCTGGATAGCGCGGAAGTGAACAAACACGTCCGGGCCGTTCTCACGGGAGATAAAGCCGAAGCCCTTGGCGTCGTTGAACCACTTGACGGTGCCGATTTCACGATCCGACATAGAAACACTCCAATACATTGTGTAGCGAATAAAACCGACGATCGAAGTGACCGTCGCTGGAACTGGTGTGCAAGGAAACGCGAGGAGCGAAGCGATGTTGCGGATACGTGATCAGCTGCATCGGGTCAACATAACTCTATGACCCCGGCAAACACAGTCGGCGAACTATACTCGTCCCTACGATAAATAGCGACGGCAGCGCCCCGGGGCCCTTCCGGGGGTGCCCTGACGCTACGTTCACCCCCTCGCGGCCCATGCT
>NZ_JBFUJE010000824.1:0-1245 GCF_056401535.1 Luteibacter sp. P4_E6
AGGATCAACAGGCCAGCGAGTGTCTCGCGGTGACGAAGCCCCGCCGAGAGCGCCATGGCCCCGCCCTGCGAGAAACCGGCGAGGATGATGCGCGAGGCAGGCACACCGCGTTCTTCCTCGCGCGCGATCAAGGCTTCGACTTCATCGATGGACGCACGGATGCCTTCGGCATCCTGTTTGTCCGCGATGGCAAGCCCCTTGATGTCGTACCACGCACGCATGGGTGCACCGTTGTTGACCGTCACCGCACGCACCGGCGCGTGCGGGAAGACGAAGCGCACGCCGGGCCAGCTTGCGTCGACCAGCTCCGGCACGATGGGTGCGAAGTCGTTGCCGTCGGCGCCGAGGCCATGCAGCCAGATGACCGACCAGGTCGGCGACGGCTTCGTTTCGGTTTCGACGGTGGGCAAGGGCATGTGAGAACTCCGGGGTGCGAGAATCGATTATGTTACACGGCACTCGCGGTGGCTCCATGTGGGAGCCGATTCATCGGCGATGCTCTTGACGATCAATCGAACCACACCAGGGAAATGGGACATGCGACGAACTCTTGCATCGATGTTACTGATCCTGTCACTGGCCTTCGGCGCAACGACGACCGCGCAGACCGTGCTACCGACCGGCGGCCTCCCGCCCTGGCATTTCGGCATGTCGCCGCAGGAGGTCACCTCGCAGGTCGACGCCGGCCCGTACAAGTCGTTCACCAACGGCGACCTCGAGACCTATAACGGACTGTTCGATGGTCACAAGGAGAACGTGCAGTTCTTCTTCAAGGAGGGGAAGCTCGTCCGCATCGGCGTTTACCTTTACGAAGGCGAGGACATCAAGGCCGCCTCGAAGGTCTGGGCGACGACGTATCGCGCCCTGAAGGCGAAGTACGGTGCTGTCGAGCTCCCGGACATCACCTTCGATCCGCCGACCGCGACGCCTGAGCCCGATCTCGTCGGCATTGTCGCCGGAGGGAATGTACAGGTGACGGGCAAGTCGCAGATGGCGCCGTTCAACCAGCCATCCGACGCGTTCGTTTTCGCGAGTTTTAGCCGCGCGAATCCGGTCGGCCGCGTCACCTATTACGTCACCGTGATGTACGACCCGCCACATCATTGAGCGAAGTCAGCGAAACAAATGAGGCACGAAGCAGCTCGTATTGCGCGTAATACGATCGTCGTCTTCGCGTATCCCGATACCTGCCGGTTCGTCGCCGATCACCCACGAGCCGACCAGGGCATGACGGCCGTCGAATAC
>NZ_JBFUJE010000825.1:0-1244 GCF_056401535.1 Luteibacter sp. P4_E6
ATACGTAGGTGGCCAGATTCTTGCAAGCGTCCTGCAACAATCCATCAACTATCGGCACCCACAAGAAAAAGGCGCGAACCGAAGTCCGCGCCTTTCCATGCCCAGCGTTACCCGGAGCTCAGCCCGCGAACGCCTTCTGGCACCAGGCCAGCAGCGGCGACCACGTAAAGCCCAGCACCAGCAACGCGAGCGCATTGATCGAGAGTACCCAGCGAGCCGGCGCGTCGGCAGTGGCACGGACATCGGTGCCTTCGGCCGGTGCATCGAAGTACATGACCTTGACCACGCGCAGGTAGTAGTACAGACCGATGATGGCAGCGACCGCACCCACCAGGGCCAGCCACAGCATGCCCGCTTCCACGGCGGCCTTCAGCACCAACAGCTTGCCGTAGAAACCGAACAGCGGCGGCACGCCGGCCAGCGAGAACATCACCAGCAGCATCAGGAAGGCAAACCACGGCGAACGCTGGTTGAGGCCCTTCAGATCGTCGATCTCTTCGCATTCGAAGCCCGAGCGCGACAGCACGATGATCATGCCGAACGCGGCGGCKCTGGTCAGCGCGTAGCTCACCGCGTAGAACATCGACGCCGAATAGCCGTCCGGGCCACCGTTGACGAAGCCGACCAAGAGGTAACCCATGTGCGAGATGGTCGAATAGGCCAGCAGGCGCTTGAGGTTGGTCTGCACCAGGGCAACCAGGTTGCCGATTGCCAGGGAAAGCACGGCCAACACGGCCAGCATAAGTTGCCACTGCGGCGCGAGGCCGGTGGCACCGCCGGCAGCATCGCCCATACCCGTCGAGAGCAAGCGATACGCCATGCCAAACGCGGCCAGCTTCTGTGCCGAACCGATGAACACGGTCACGGCGGTCGGCGAGCCCTGGTACACGTCCGGGATCCACATGTGGAACGGCGCGGCACCGAGCTTGAAGCCGATGCCGGTGATCATGAAGACCAGGCCAAACAGCAGCAGGGTCTTCCACTCGGTACCGACGATGGCGGCGTGGATCGTGTGCAGGTCGAGGCTATGGGTAGCACCGTAGACCATCGACATGCCGTACAGCAGCATGCCCGAGGCCAGCGCACCCAGCACGAAATACTTGATGGCCGCTTCCGACGAGAGGCTCGAGTCGCGGTTGAGTGCGACCAGGGCGTACGACGAGAGCGTCAGCAATTCGAGACCGAGGTACACCGTGACCAGGCTACCGGCCGACACCAGGAACATGATGCCGACGGTGGCGAAG
>NZ_JBFUJE010000826.1:0-1244 GCF_056401535.1 Luteibacter sp. P4_E6
GAGTACTACCTCGCACGCGGCATGAAGGTCGACGACTTCGCGGCGAACCTGTCGTTCTTCTTCTCCAACGGCATGGACCCGGAATACACGGTGATCGGTCGCGTGGCCCGTCGCATCTGGGCCCGCGCCATGCGCGAGCGCTACGGTGCCAGCGCACGCAGCCAGATGCTGAAGTATCACATCCAGACCTCCGGCCGCTCGCTGCACGCGCAGGAAATCCAGTTCAACGACATCCGCACCACGTTGCAGGCGCTGTACGCGCTGTTCGACAACTGCAACAGCCTGCACACCAACGCGTACGACGAGGCGATCACCACGCCGACGGAAGAGAGCGTGCGTCGTGCCGTCGCCATCCAGCTCATCATCAACCGTGAGCTCGGCCTCAATTTCAATGAGAACCCCTGGCAGGGTAGCTACGTGGTCGACGAGCTGACCGACCTGGTCGAAGAAGCGGTCTACAAGGAATTCGAGGCGATCAGCGAGCGCGGTGGCGTGCTCGGCGCCATGGACACGATGTACCAGCGCGGCAAGATCCAGGAAGAGTCGATGTACTACGAGCACAAGAAGCACGACGGCTCGCTTCCCCTCATCGGCGTCAATACCTTCCTGCCGAAGGACCACGGCGGCGAGATCTCTACCGAGATCGAACTCATCCGTTCCACGGAAGAAGAGAAGGGCCAGCAGATCGACAACGTGCTGCTCTACGGCCGCGCCCGCAACAGCCTCGCCCCGGAAAGCCTGCGCACCCTGCAGAAAACCGCACGCGAGCGCCGCAACGTGTTCGAACAGCTCATGGACGCGGTGAAGAACAATTCCCTCGGCCAGATCAGCCACGCCCTCTACGACGTCGGCGGCGAATACCGCCGCAACATGTAATCGCCTAAGCTCCCTCGATACATATCGAGGGAGCGATCGATGTCGATCCAGCGCAGGTCTTCTGTGGGAGCCGATTCATCGGCGATGGGTGCTAGCGCCAGGGCCATGTTTCTCGCCCTGGCGCTTTCCATCGCGTCGCTGACCGCCCGCGCCCAAACCCCGCCCCACGACACCTTCACCCTAACCACCACAACCCCCGCCGAAACCCGCCACCTCAACGTCTACAAACCCCCCGGCTACGACACATCGACCGACCGCTACCCCGTCCTCTACATGCCCGACGGTGGCCTTCAGGAAGACTTCCCCCATGTGGCGAAAGCGCTCGACGAGGGAATCCGCGCCGGCGAAATCCAGCCACTCATCCTTGT
>NZ_JBFUJE010000827.1:0-1242 GCF_056401535.1 Luteibacter sp. P4_E6
GGTGGGCACCAGGGTCTCCCCGCGAACCGCCCAAGTGTAGAGAGTGATGGCGGAGCCGAGCCACCCGCGAAGCCGAAGGCGAGCCATGCGCGAGGTGCGAAAGAATGCCCGGCCTGAAAGCCGGGCGCCCGGGCCCGGGTAATCTACGATGAACCAAAAAAAGGCGCCGCATGGGCATGCGGCGCCTTGGTGATCAGCCTCTACGTAGAGCGGTTACCAGATCTTCACCAGCTTGTCGCCCGAGCGAACCATCTTCGCGTCCGGCTTGCACTGGAATGCCGTGGCAAAGGCCGCCATGTTCGACGGTGCGCCGATCGCGCGCAGCGAGGCCGGCGCGTGCGGGTCGGTGTTGAGGTACAACATGGCCTGCTTCTCACGGACGCTGCCGCGCCAGACGCGGGCCCAGTTGAGGAAGAAGCGCTGGTCCTGCGTGTAGCCGTCGATCTTGGAGTCGGCTTCCTGCGGGTTCTTCTTCAAGGCTTCCTGCAGGGCGTCATACGCCACCGCCGTGCCGCCCAGGTCGGCGATATTCTCGCCCAGGGTCAGCTGGCCATTGACGTGCAGGTCCGGCTTGTCCTTGAGCGGTGCGTAGTCGTTGAACTGGTCGACCAGCCTCTTCGTGCGCTCCTCGAACTTCTTCTTGTCGGCGGCCGTCCACCAGTTCTTGTTGTTGCCTTCGCCATCGAACTGGCTGCCTTCGTCGTCGAAGCCATGGCTGGCTTCGTGACCGATCACCGCGCCGATGCCGCCGTAGTTGATCGCGTCGTCGCCCTTGGCATCGAAGAACGGCGGCTGCAGGATCGCGGCCGGGAAGTTGATCGTGTTGTCGGTCGGGTTGTAGTACGCGTTCACCGTCTGCGGCGTCATGCCCCAGTCGAGGCGATCGGTCGGCTTGCCGATCTTGGCGATGTCGTAGTGATAGTTGAACTTGCTGGCAGCCTGCACGTTCGTGTAGTAGTCGTCGCCGCTCACTTCCAGGCCCGACCAGTCACGCCACTTGTCCGGGTAGCCGATCTTGGGCAGGAAGGTATTCCACTTCTGGATCGCCTTTTCCTTCGTCTCGGCGCTCATCCAGTCGAGGTTTTCGATGCGTGCCTTGAGGGCGTTGCGCACGTTGTCGACCAGTTCGGTGGCGCGCTGCTTCGCTTCGGGCTTGAACACCTTGGCGACGTACAGCTGGCCGAGGGCTTCGCCCATCGACGCGTTGACGGTACCGAGCACGCGCTTCCAGCGATCCTTCTG
>NZ_JBFUJE010000828.1:0-1233 GCF_056401535.1 Luteibacter sp. P4_E6
TCGTCAATGTCTCCGGGGCCGACTTGCCTTACCCGGAATGGTTGAAGGGGGTGTCTGGAAGGAGCCCCGATGGCGGCTGACTACTTGCGGTAAACCGAGTCGGCAGGTGATTGCGGAGCTGCACAGGTGTTCGTGGGCCAGGGACTTGGCACCTAATTATCCAACCAAATAGTTCGAAAACAACGAAGCGACCCGAGCGTCGTGAGGAGCATATGCATGGAACGGTATCAAGGTAAAAAGGTGGTCATCATCGGCGGCACGAGCGGCATGGGGCTGGCAACGGCGAAGATGCTCCTCGATGGGGGTGCTCGCGTCCTTGTGACGGGGCGGTCGCAGGCTGGCCTGGATTCGGCGCAGGAAGAGCTCGGCAACGACGCCCTCGTCGTTTCGAGCGACGCCCGGTCGTTGACGGACATCGACACGCTCGCCACTCGGGTGAAGGCCGAGTTCGACACGGTCGATCTGCTTTTCGTCAACGCGGGTTTCAGCGCCTTCGCGCCGCTTGAGAGCATGACGGAGGCTGTCTACGACGATATGTTCAGCCTGAACGCCAAGGGACCGTTTTTCGCGGTGCAGAAACTCGCGCCGATGATCACTCGCGGTGGTTCCGTTGTCTTCACCACCTCAACCGCAAACATCAAGGGAATGCCCATGATCGCCGCTTATGGTGGCGCCAAAGCCGCGATGCGATCGTTTACTCGGATGTTCGCCGCGGAGTTTCTTCCTCGGGGGATTCGCGTCAATGCGGTGTCGCCCGGTCCCATCGAAACACCGATCATCGGCAAGGCTTTCCCCGATAAGGAAACGGCGGAACATCTTACCGGGCAGATGCGCGAGGCCAATCCGATGAAGCGCTTCGGGACATCGGAGGAAATCGCAAAGGCCGTCCTCTTCCTCGCGTTTGATGCGACCTTTACAACCGGCGCCGAATTTCCGGTCGACGGGGGCTGGTCTCAACTCTGAACGTCGTGTGCCTCCGCCGGCTCCGTAGAACCAAGCACCGAGGACGAATCCATGGCTGACTTCCCCTATCGCTGCGCCTTAATCATCGGAGCCGGACCTGGCATCAGCGCGTCACTAGCGCGGCGCTTGTCTAACCTCGGATTGCAAGTCGGTCTCGCCGCTCGCGATGTCGAGAAGCTGAAGCCGCTGGCGGAGGAGACTGCTGCAGCGGTCTTTGCCGTCGACGCCTCCCAGCCAGAGCAAGTGGCGAAACTCTTCCTCGACATGGAA
>NZ_JBFUJE010000829.1:0-1228 GCF_056401535.1 Luteibacter sp. P4_E6
GCTGAATGCGTCGCATACCGCGGCGTTTGCGGCGAACTTTGCGATTACGGTGGTGCTTGCCGTTTTGGGAACAATCGTAGCCCGGCGAACACAGGCACCCACCTGATCGCCTGGTAGCGAAAGCGACGTCACCCTGTATTTTTTAGTGACATTGGCTGACAGCGCAGCGCTTGCTACCTCTCTAACCTTGCGTGCACCCATGCCGGACGAAATCGCCGGTGCTACGCTGGGAATAAGCCATGCCCGCCATGCCACCGCCGGTCCAGCCGGAGACGATACCCATGATTGACGACGAGCGAGAGAAGCTCCGCGCGGAGCTCCGCAAGATCACTGCAGAGACGATGAAGATCAACGCAGAGGCGCGTTGGTATCCTTACGTCGCTGTCGCGGGCACCTTTGCCGCCGCGCTTGGACTGCTGAAACTCTTGGGATCATGACGTCGTCGCAGCTGCGCATATCGTGAGCAGCCGTAACGACGCAACGATGATTACGCCTGTCGAGCCACCCGCCCCTTCGCTCCCGGCCCGCATAGAAAATAGAAGACGGGGACCAGGTAGAAGATGAGGATGTGGCCCGACCAGAAACGGGCCTGCCATCCCAGGTAGTCCCTGTACTCGTCGTCCGTGAGGACGCGTGAAACGCCTGACACGTAGGCAATAGCCTTACCATTCGAGACTTGCACCTTTTCGCCGTGAGCGACCAGACACCAGACGAAGTTGAAAGCAACATAGGCGGCACACACGGCTATCGCTGCGCGCGCCCAGGTCGGCATGCCCGCTGCAATTCGCGAATTCGATACCGGACCGATCCGACCGTCACTCGCGTCGCGAACCATGGGCATGAACACGAGAAAGGCGCCAGCAAACAGAGAGAAAGAGAGCGGAAAACCCGGCCAGGATTCCGCTGGAATCGGCAGATTCAGAATGGCTCGTACGTGGATCGTCAGCGCGGCGCAAAAGCCGGCGAGTGCCGCAACGCCGGCAACTCTCGACCACCAGAATCTAGCCTCGCTTCCCTGCACTGAGTTCAAGGCGACTATCCTGCCGCGACCCTTCGGGCCGGGTAAGTGAGAGAGCTACTTGTCTGTGGCCGCGATCGACCCCTGGTTGGTGCGAGAGGCGGGACTCGAACCCGCACGGTTTTACCCGTCAGAACCTAAATCTGGTGCGTCTACCAATTCCGCCACTCTCGCTCGCGGCGCCATTCTAGGTCTCGCGCCGTCTCAGGT
>NZ_JBFUJE010000830.1:0-1219 GCF_056401535.1 Luteibacter sp. P4_E6
GCACTAGACCCAGCACGATCCGGACGTGAAGCAGAAGGACCTCATCGAAGGCGTGCGCGAGCTGATCCTCAAGCCCGTGCTGCCGGCGAAGCTGCTGCACAAGGGCACCAAGTTCCACATCAACCCGACCGGCAAGTTCGTCATCGGYGGCCCGGTGGGCGATTGCGGCCTKACCGGCCGCAAGATCATCGTCGACACCTACGGCGGCTGGGCCCGTCACGGTGGTGGTGCGTTCTCGGGTAAGGATCCGTCCAAGGTCGACCGCTCGGCTGCCTATGCCGCGCGTTACGTCGCCAAGAACATCGTCGCGGCCGGCCTCGCCGACCGTTGCGAAATCCAGGTCAGCTACGCCATCGGCGTCGCCGAGCCGACGTCCATCTCGGTGACCACCTTCGGCACCGGCAAGATTGCCGACGAGAAGATCGAGAAGCTGATCCGCAAGCACTTCGACCTGCGTCCGTTCGGCATCATCAAGATGCTCGACCTGGTGCACCCGATGTACCAGCAGACCGCTTCGAACGGTCACTTCGGCCGCAAGCCCTACGAGATGACCGACAAGAACGGCAACACGTTCACGGCGTTCTCGTGGGAGAAGACCGACAAGGCCGAGATCCTGCGCGATGCCGCGGGTCTTGGCGTGAAGGCTGCTCGCGGTAAGTAAGCGGTTCGCGACAGGTGACACGAAGACGGGCGCCAATTTGGCGCCCGTTTTTTTTGTGCCGTGCGAGCGTCAGGACGGTTGTCGGCGACATCGTGATCCCTCAGGCGGCCGTTCGCGAGGCAGCAAACCAGCTTCTCACGTCGGCAACCACGGCGGCCCGATGGAACTCGTCACTGAAGGCACGCTGCGGAACCACCATGGCGTTTCCGTTGGCTCCTACGATGACCAAGCCTTCAGGCGTCTCCGCCATGCCGCGGATTTCCTTCCAGGGCTTCGACCCGGACTTGCGTCCAATCGTGGTGGACCATCCCTCGGGCGTCAGGTGCAACGTGCGCTCCTGAGGCTTGAACATGATCTGGGGAAATGCCGCGAGGCAGATAACGACGACGGGGAGCCAAACCGCAAACCACAGTGCCATCGACACCAGTGTGTTGTTGCTGCAAAGCCAGGCAAGGTCGGCGGCGACAATCACATGGATCACCCAGAACTTCTTTCTCCAGGCGCGCCAGTAGATCCGCCAGATCTCGACGCGAGACGAGCGGTAGCGCAACGTATGCG
>NZ_JBFUJE010000831.1:0-1211 GCF_056401535.1 Luteibacter sp. P4_E6
ATCGAGTGCCGCATCCATGCCGCTGACCAGGTTGGCCAGGAGGCCCACCTTGGGGCCGAGGGCAGGATGGATCACCTCGCAACGGTCGATGTCGGCGACGAGGCGGGTATTGGATTCGTCGCGGAAACCGACCAGCACGCGCTCCTTCTTGGCCACGTAGCGCACGGAGAACCGACCCTTGCGCCGGTAGGCCCAGGGCTGGGCGGACAGCGGCGGCAGCCAGGATGCCGGCGTGACCTTACCGATCCGCTCGAAATTCTCGGCCAGTACGTGCTGTTTGGCGGCAATCTGCGCGGCGGGATCCATGTGCTGCAGGGAGCAGCCGCTGCACTGGCCGAAATGCCGGCACTTCGGCTCGACGCGATGGGGCGAGGCTTCGATCACGCTGACGATTTCGGCGTCGTCGTAACTGCGGTGACGTTTGACGTACCTGAGCACGACGCGTTCGCCCAGCAGCGCGCCGGAGACGAACGTGGCCTTGTTGTCGATGCGGGCAACACCCCGGCCGTCGTGGCTGAGGTTGGTGATAGTGGCTTCGATGTCGGTCATGCGCTCAAAACGTAAAGCCCGGACGACAAGGGTCCGGGCTGGCTGGGAGGACGCGCCACATGGATCGGCGGCGAGCGTTCCTGGCGGGAGCCTACTTGCGCTTCCAGGCGCCGGCGGCGTCCTGATAATACCAGCCCGACGGCGAGCGCTGGACCCAACCATCAGCGAAGGTCTTGCGGATCTGTGCTTCCCACTCGGGGTGGCCGTTGGCCCGGGCGATCTCACGGTACAGCGCGTCGCGGTCGGTGTTCTCCTGGCCGACAATCGCGTTGGCCTGCGAGCGCTGATCCAACGGCAACGAGCCGGCGTCGCGAATGGCCACCTGGCCGTTAGCCGTGAAGCCCACGGCACCGCTGTCGAAGAGGGCCTTGAGCTGGCCACCGAAGCGCGCCTTCATGCGCTCGCGGATCGCGTCGGTCTGCGGTGTACGGACCTGGATGTCGGGAGCGTCCGCGGCCTGGGCCGCAGGAATGACCAGATCGAGCAACGAAGCGGAGGGCTGCTTACCTGGCGCAGGCCTGGCCGGCGTGGCCGTACCCGAACCCTGCGCGGGCTGCGCGACACCGCTGTCGTCCAGGACGTTGCCGATAAACTGGTCGGCTGCCTTCTGCGCCGCCGCTTCCGGGAAGTACACATTGATGGTGACACATCCGACCAAGGCA
>NZ_JBFUJE010000832.1:0-1202 GCF_056401535.1 Luteibacter sp. P4_E6
GTATCGAATCACCATGCGTAAAAAGGCTGCGCCGTTGGGGCGCTTTTCGGGTAACGCGTGCGTAAAGAAATGGTACCGTCCGCTCAAATCATCAGGGAAAGGCATCGTGGACGGAACACAGGACATCGCTATCGTCACCGCGCGGCTGCGACTGGATCGACTGGTGGCGGCCGACGCGCCGGCACTCTTCGCTTACCGCGGTGACGACGCCGTCGCACGCTACCAGGGCTGGAAGCCCGTCGATCTCGCGGCGGCCCAGGCCTTCATCGCGGACCAGGCATCACTGGCTTTCGGAACAGCGGACAGCTGGTGCCAGCTGGCGGTTCGCGACAAGACCACCGGCGAGCTTCTCGGCGATTTCGGCGTGCACTTCCCGGTCAGTACGGATGATCCGATCGAGTTCGGGCTTTCCCTGCGGCCAGAGCGGCAAGGCAAGGGCTTCGCTCGCGAAGCGATGGCCGCCGTACTCGATCTGGCCTTCGGTGACTGGGGCTACCGGCGTGCGGTGGGTTCGGTGGATCCGCGCAACGTGGCCAGCCTGGCCCTCCTTCGGTCACTGGGCTTTCGCCAGGAAGCCCATCATGTCGAGAGCTATTTCTTTCGTGGCGAATGGGTCGACGACGTGATCTTCGCCATGCTGGCGCGCGAGTGGCCGACTAGCCGCTGAGTCGCCGGCCGGCCGGGCGACGCCCGGCGCATACACCATCTTCATGGGCCGGGTGCCACATAGGGCGGAGACTGGCGCGGAAACCCCCATGAGCGAGCGGTACGTGCGCATCTACGTGGCCCAGCCGCCTGACGTCGGGGCGGAGTGGGTAGTGCGCGTCGACTCGGACGAACCTGCGCGTTTCCGGCACGAGAAAGACGCCTTGACCTATGCGCTCCGGCAGGCGCGGGCACGCACCGGGCAGGGTGTGTCAGTGGAACTAAGGGTAGAGGACGACCATGGCCACTGGCGGTCCATGGCGCTTTGACCGAAGGGAAAGGACATGCAGACACCAGTTCAGCACTACAGGGGCTATGACATCCTCTGCAGCGCGAGCGGTTACACGCTATTGCGCAACGATGTCGAGGTATTGAGCGTGGGCTCCCACGATGCGGGCAACCCACTGCAGGATTGCGCTCATCTGGATCACCTGCTCGAGCAGGCCAGGCAAAGCGTGGACCGCCTCCTCGACCACGCCTGAGTCGTGGGGTCAGGC
>NZ_JBFUJE010000833.1:0-1198 GCF_056401535.1 Luteibacter sp. P4_E6
CTCCCAGAGGATCCAGGCCAGGAAGAGCAGGCCGATGCCGGTGGCAACGACACTCAGGATCATCGCGACGATGTTCTTGATGCGGCGCGTGGTGTAGAGCGAGGCGGACATCAGGAGCCTTCCTTCGAAGCCAGGCGGCGAAGCATGAGGCGAGCGATCGTCAGCACGATGAAGGTCACCACGAAGAGCAGGAAGGCGATCGCCATCAGCGCCGACTTCTGCAGGCCTTCCGCCTCACCGAACTGGTTGGCGATGGTCGAGGCGATGGAGCTGCCGGTCTCGAGGATGGACGGCGTGAACTTGAACGTGTTGCCGAGAACGAAAGCCACGGCCATCGTTTCGCCCAGCGCACGGCCCAGACCGAGGAAGATGCCGCCGATCACGGCGGTGCGGGTGTAGGGCACGACGATGTCCCAGACCACTTCCCATGTGCTTGAACCCAGCGCATAGGCGGACTCCTTCAGGCGGGTGGGCACGGTCTGGAAGACCTCACGCATCACCGAAGAGATGAACGGGATGATCATGATGGCGAGCACCAGGCCCGCCGTGAGCACGCCCGCGCCGAAGAACGGGTATTCGCTGGAGAAGAACTTGGCGATGAACGGTACGTGCTGGACCAGCCAGGAAATCTTGCCGTCCGGCGGATCCGCGCTGAGATTGTTCATCAGCCACGGCTTGATATACGTCGCGACGAACGGGGCGAAAATGAAAAGGCCCCACATGCCGTAGATGATCGACGGGATGCCGGCGAGCAGCTCGATGGCGGAACTGACCGGACCGCGCAACCAGTTCGGTGCGATCTCGGTAAGAAAGAGGGCGATGCCGAAGCTGACCGGCACAGCGAAGATGAGTGCGATGAGCGCGGTGGTCACCGTGCCCATGACCGGTACGAGGGCGCCGTACTGGTTGTTGGTCGGGTCCCAGGCAGAGCTGGTCAGGAAGCCCCAGCCGAAGGTGGCGAACGCATCACGACCCAGCCACAGGGTGGACGCCGCCGCGCCGACCAGTGACACCAGGACGATCAGGGCGCAGGTCTTGAGCAGCCCTCCGAACAGGCGGTCGTTGCGCGTATCCCTCGCGTTGCGCGCCGCTTCCTCCGCACGCGCGGTGGTAGGAGCGTTGCTGCTGACGGTCGCATGCATGATGAGTGCGTTTCCCCGGGCCTATGCAAAAGTGTGGGTCGCCGCTCCCTGGGGAG
>NZ_JBFUJE010000834.1:0-1192 GCF_056401535.1 Luteibacter sp. P4_E6
GCATTATTCGGCTGAAGCAGATTGGGATGCGTGGACTGCGAAGCACGCTGCCTATACGGCGGGTACGAACCCACACGATCCGTGGCCATCAACCCGACCCATCGAAGTATTCGGAGTTGTGGCTCGTATTCTAAAAACTACGGTACCACTCATTTCTGGCGCGGTTCTCATAGTTGGCGTGTGTGTCGAGAAGCCGCAAAAGGTAGAAGCCCAGAGTTCCCACGACGCGGGTCGTGTCAGCACCAGTCTGAACGTTGCGGTGATCGTTCCAGATAGCTCGATCAGAGATCGAGTCCTCTCGCCGGGCGGGGAGGCCGCCAGGCACGCGGTCAAATCGAAGGTCAAGAGCCGGTAGATATACGGGTCAGCAGTATGTGCAAGCGGCTGGGCGTTGGCGGTACCAAGATTGCGAAGCTGCCTCAACAGCGACCGCGGCCCGTTCCATCCGGTGTCGGCTACCTTTTGCAATTCGCTGGCTGTCGCTGACAATGGTGTCGGGCCATTCAAGCCCCGCTAAACACCGCTTGTCGACCGTTCCTAAAGGCGCGAYGGTCAGGAGCACTTGTGGCCTGTCGCTACTCTCCCTGCGTCACAATATTGAGAGCTCAATGCCAAAGCCAACGCAAGGAAATGAATGGGTGTTGCCCGCGGCCATTCCATTTGAAGAACTTAAGGGGCGCGACCTCGAAGAGTGCGTTTATTGGCTGCTGGATGCAATGGGAGCCAAAGATTTGGAATGGCGGACGGGTGGTATGGGGGGCGGTGCAGCCGACGGCGGTCGCGATTTAGAGGCTCAGTTTTTTCAGCCGGATGACGCCGGTGAGCTCCACCAGCAACGATGGTGGATTGAGTGTAAGGGTCGTTGCGGAACGGTCGAGCCTAATGAAGTAAAAGCGGCCGTAAACAATGCGCTCGCGTACAAAGATGTAGACCGGCTCATCATTGTGACGAACACGCAGTTCTCAAATCCTACGCGAGATTGGGTGAAGCAGTGGCAGCGGGCGCATCCTATGCCCGCCGTTCAGCTGTGGGATCGAGCTCATCTGGAGCGCTACCTTTCTCGGCACCCAGACGTAGTCCTCCGTCTCCACTCAGAAGCCCTGAGCATTCCTGGTCGATATAAGGCGCTCGAGAGCAGGTTCTGGAATAAGCTTGAGTTCGTTCCGCGATCGACTCTCGATGCGCTCTGGGA
>NZ_JBFUJE010000835.1:0-1191 GCF_056401535.1 Luteibacter sp. P4_E6
GTATAGACCTGGGCGAACCCGGGATCTGGAATAAGCGCCCAGGGGTCGATCAACGGCGTGGGCACGACGACCAGCTGCAATACATTCAGTTGGGCGCCGTATTGATGAGCCAGCCTACCGGCCAGTTCCAACGCGACGGCGTCGCCGGAGGTTTCCGTCAGCGCCACGGCAATGTCGCGCCAGGGCGATGGCATCGAGACATCGGCGGTATCGACAGCGGGCTGAACGATGGAAAGGGACATGGTCGTCTCCGGATCGTGAGGGAAAGGGTCAGTTGTAGGCGCCTGCGATCGGTCCGCCTTGACGCAGGTCAAGCCAACGCTCCCACCGAGACGGGCATCGCTGCTGCCTGGCAGGTCAGCAGCGGAACCCAGATGTGCGAAGCGACCCGACGGGCGCGCCGCCCATGACGTGAGCCCATGACGACAAGGTCGCATCCGGTATCGCGCAACGCGTCGAGAATGGCACGCTCGGGGTGCGGGTCATACGCGAGTCGGGTTTCGAACTTCACGCCCGCGTTCATTGCCATGGCGCGCGCACCGTTCAGGCTGGTCTCCGCCAATGCCGCGCATCCGGGATCGATGGCGGCTTCGGCGGTGCGGAACATGCGAGCAAGCCACATGCCGCCTTTCCACGGCATTGCCGCGTGCAGGAACACCACCGATGCGCCGGCCATCTGGGCAACCGCCAGACCGAGTGCGACGGCGTCATTACCCAGCAGTGACCCATCCGTACAGATGAGCACGCGATTGAAAGAGCGCCTGATCGACAGGGGCATGTCGCCGCGCGGCATGGTGCGTGCACAGGCGCGGCAGAGCAACAGCGTCTGTTCGTCGTTCTCGGCGAGCAGTCCAGGCACATCGCCATCCAGGGCCTCCGGGTGCAGTAGCGGGCGGTACGGATCAGCAGGTGCGCCTGACATGGTCAATCTCCGAGGCATTCGACAACCGATGGAAATCGAACATCGCGCGTACGTGAATGCACCGCCTTGACACACGTCAAGGCCGGTCAACTATTTCGAAACACGAAAGGACCGCCCAGTTGACGAAGGTCAATTGCTTCGCCATGGCACCGCGTAGAAAGGAGCCATCCTCACCGTAAGGAGTCCCCCATGGACACCACGACCACGCAAACGAGCGAACGCTCCCCCGCGCCGATGCAGACGTGTCTGCCGGATGTGGGCGATGTTCT
>NZ_JBFUJE010000836.1:0-1187 GCF_056401535.1 Luteibacter sp. P4_E6
GCCCATGGCCATGATCGGCGTATGCAGCCTGGGTGCGAGCCACAGCGCGCCGCCGATCATGCACAGGTTGAGGATCACCGGCGTCAGCGCCGGGAGGCCGAACTTGTGGAAGCTGTTGAGCGCGCCGCCGCTGAGCGCGGTCAGCGAGACGAACAACAGGAAGGGGAAGGTCAGGCGCAGCAGGTTGACGGTGAGCTCGAATTTCTCGGGCGTCTCGACCGCGCCGGGAGAAAACAACGCCGTTACCTGCGGCGCGAAGATCACGCCCAGGGCCACCACCACCAACAGGACGCCACCGAGCGTGCCCGCCGTGCGCGACATCAGCTGCTTGAGATCGTCGTGCGGACGGGTCTCCTTGACCTCAGTGAACACCGGCACGAAAGCCGTCGAGAAGGAGCCCTCGGCGAACAGGCGGCGCATGAAGTTCGGAATGCGGAAAGCCACCCAGAACGCGTCCGTGGCGGCATTGGCGCCAAACGAGGCGTTGATCGCCATGTCGCGGACCAGGCCGAGCACACGGGAGACCATGGTCATGCCGCTGAAAGACAGCACGCCGCGAAGAAGGCTGGGGGTTTTCATCCGTGTCCGGGTGATCGCAAACCCCTAGTTTGACAGCGGCGGGCTAGCGGAGGACAGTCTGCGGTCTGGAATTTCACGGGCAGCGTGCCCGCCCCGCCCTCCAGGCCCGCCTGCGCGGGCTCTAAGCTATTGACGCGACCCGTCTTTGGCCTCAAAATGGGCGTCTTTCTTAAAACCAACAGAACTCTGGAGCTTCACCTTGGCCAACATCAAGTCCGCGAAGAAGCGTGCGCGTCAGTCGGAGCAGCGCCGTCTGCGCAACGTCAGCGCGCGTTCCATGGTGCGTTCCGCACTGAAGAAGGTCGTCAAGGCGATCGACGCCAAGGATAAGGCTGGCGCAGCCACGGCTTACGCCGTCGCCGTGCCGGTGATGGACCGCTACGCTGCACGCGGCCTCATCCACAAGAACAAGGCTGCCCGTCACAAGAGCCGCCTGAACGCGAAGATCCGCGACCTGGCGTAATTGCCTGCGCGACATCGCTGTTCGCAAAAAAGCCGGCGCAAGCCGGCTTTTTTGTTGCCCTCATTACGATGGGAGCCGATTCCTGTGGGAGCCGATTCCTGTGGGAGCCGATTCATCGGCGATCCCGCGGCAGCGGGCCAGTCCG
>NZ_JBFUJE010000837.1:0-1182 GCF_056401535.1 Luteibacter sp. P4_E6
GTACGAACCCGGCCAGTCCGCCGCAACGCCCGCTGGCGGCGTACCCGCACGCAGCGAGCCGGTGGCGGCCATGGCGACGATCGACCAGGATGTCGAGCCGGGCAGCACCACCACCGCTCAACACCACACCGGCAGCGCCGTGCGTTCCGGCCAGCAGATCTATGCGCGGGACCGCGATCTGGTCGTCACGGCAGCGGTGGCCAATGGCGCGGAAGTCATCGCCGACGGTTCGATCCACATCTACGGCGGCCTTCGCGGTCGCGCCATGGCCGGCGCACAAGGCGACGAATCCGCACGCATCTTCTGCTCCGACTTCCGTGCCGAACTGGTCGCGATCGCCGGGCATTACCGCGTATTCGAAGACATGCCGAAAGAATTCGAGGGCCAGGCCGTGCAATGCTGGCTCGATAATGGAAAACTCATGATCGCGCGCCTGTGACGCGCGGTCCCACGCTTATTCGCGGAGACATCTCTTGACAGAAATCATCGTCGTCACCTCCGGCAAGGGCGGAGTCGGCAAGACCACCACCAGCGCCTCCCTCGCCACCGGTCTCGCGCTCGAAGGCAAAAAAGTCGCCGTCATCGATTTCGACGTCGGCCTGCGCAATCTCGACCTGATCATGGGCTGCGAGCGGCGCGTGGTTTACGACTTCGTCAACGTCGTGCACGGCGAAGCCACGCTC
This sequence comes from Luteibacter sp. P4_E6, assembly GCF_056401535.1. Lineage (NCBI taxonomy): Bacteria > Pseudomonadati > Pseudomonadota > Gammaproteobacteria > Lysobacterales > Rhodanobacteraceae > Luteibacter > Luteibacter sp. P4_E6. The sequence continues at coordinate 684 of NZ_JBFUJE010000837.1, forward strand.
AAGCAGGCCCTGATCAAGGACAAGCGCCACGAGACCCTGTTCGTGCTCGCCGCGTCGCAGACGCGCGACAAGGACGCGCTCACCCAGGAAGGCGTGGAAAAAGTCCTCGACGAGCTGACCAAGGAAAACTTCGACTACGTCGTCTGCGATTCCCCGGCTGGTATCGAAAAGGGCGCGCACCTGGCGATGTACTTCGCCGACCATGCCGTCGTCGTCGTCAACCCCGAAGTCTCCTCGGTGCGCGACTCGGATCGCATCCTCGGCCTGCTCGCCAGCAAGACCCGTCGCGCCGAAAAGGGTGAAACGCCGATCAAGCAGCACCTGCTGCTGACGCGCTACAACCCGAATCGCGTCGAAGCCGGCGAAATGCTCAGCGTGAAGGACGTCGAGGACATCCTCGGTATCAACGTCGTCGGCGTGATTCCGGAATCGGAAAACGTGCTCGCCGCATCCAATGCCGGCGTACCGGTGATTCTCAACGACGACTCCAATGCCGGTC
>NZ_JBFUJE010000838.1:0-1181 GCF_056401535.1 Luteibacter sp. P4_E6
ATGCAGCGCCGCCCGGCCGTCGTCGCTTTCCGGGTCATGCCGGGCGATGGCGTCGTCACCGAGCCCGGCAACGGACGCCGGTGACAACGGCAGGTCATCGTCGTAGAGACGAAGCACCCACTCTTCCTTGCGCCGGGCGAGACGAAGATGCCCGTTACGCAGGGTCTCGTCATAGCCGGCGCCGAGGATCGGCAAGAGGACGCGACTGCGCAAAAGGGGATCCGGCGCCTGCCAGTCGATGTCGAAATAATTCGCGTAGCGGCTCTCGCGTCCGTGACGCAGCACGTCCATCCACCAGGCATTCTGCGTGCCTACGCCCATGTGATTGGGCACGATGTCGACCACCAGGCTCATGCCATGCTCACGCAAGGCAGCCACGAGGCGCCGCAGCGCGTCTTCACCGCCGAGCTCGGGATTCACTTCGTGGCAGTCCACCACATCGTAACCGTGCGTGGAGCCCGCGCGTGCGCGCAGGATCGGCGACGCGTACAAGTGACTCACGCCGAGGCTGGCGTAATAGCCCACCACCGGAACGGCGTCGTCCAGCGTGAAGCCCGCATGGAACTGCAGGCGCGCCAAGGCACGCGGTGGACTCATGTGCGGTTCCGCGTCTTGTCGATCACATCGCAAACGGCGTGAGCGATCGGCCCGTCGAAAAGGCGCGAAGACGAGTCAGGCATACGGCGCCGCCAGTTCGGATGGATTGCGTCGGTCGGGCCCGGAAGGTTCGGCTGCTCGTGCAGTCCGAGGATGTCCTCCACCGGATAGATCGCCAGCGGCGCGGGCGCTTGCGCCACGTGTTTCGCCGCTGCCACGACCACGGGGGAGATGTCGTCCAGCCCCGGCGGCGCATCTTCGTTCCACGCCGACCCCGACGCGCACATGGCGCGCCACAGAAGCACCCGATCGCGCTCGCGCTGCAGGTTCTCGTCCACCGCAGGATCGTCGAGACCCGTCTTCTTCCGCCACTCCACGTCGCGGCCACTCCACCAGCCGGCCACGGTGGGCACATCGTGCGTGCTGGTCGTCGCCATGGCCTTCTCCGACCATTCGAGCGGCGAGACGAAGCCGCCATCCGCCGCGCGCTCGAACCAGAGCACGCGAATGCCGAGCACGCCCTTGTCGCCGATCGCCTGGCGGAAATCAGCCGGCACCGTACCGAGGTCCTCGCCGATCACGAT
>NZ_JBFUJE010000839.1:0-1181 GCF_056401535.1 Luteibacter sp. P4_E6
GTGAGGCACGGGCCTCGCGCACGATGGTGTCGACGTCGAGTTCGGTCAGTGGCTCACCAGCGGCCACGCCTGCTTCGATACGGCGGAACGCGTGTGCCAGTGCCGCGCCGTCGCGGCGCATGACGTCGCGGACATGGTCGAGCTCCTCGGTCGTCTTGCGCGCCTTCTGTGCCGTGGACGGGTGCCCGGTGCGAACCTGCCGCACCGTGGCCGGCAGGCCTTCCAGGACCGACACGACAACGCGGCTGGGATCCAGCATGAGCACGGCGTCGTCCGGAAGAGCGGCCATGGCGGAGGCCGCCGTGCCGTAGTCGGCGAGGCCGATGCCGTCCATGGCCAGTGCGTGCTTTACCTCGGCCGGCACTTTGGCGGCATCGACGAACAGGGTGGCCCTGTCGTCGTCGATGAGCAGGTGAGCCAGGAACACCGGGTTGTACTCGACGTCGGCGCCGCGGAGATTGGTCAGCCAGGCGATGTCGTCGAGGCTCGAGAGCAGATGGTGGCTGGCGCCCGCCCGACGCATGGCTGTGCGTACATGACGCAGTTTGTCCGCGCGGTCGACGACGGCGAATGGCGCCGCGTGGACGAAGAGGGGGGCGTCAGGCCGGCCGGGGCGTTCGGGCCAGATGGCGGCGGGCAGGTCGAGATCGGTACGCAGGGTGGCGCCGGCGGCGCCAAGCCGCCTGGCCAGGCTCTCTGCGCCCGAAACATCCAGGCTGTCGCCGGCGGCGGCGACCACGTCGCCCGGGCCGAGCTGGTCGGCCAGCCAGGCGATATGCTCGGGGGTGTGCGCCACCTTGAGTCGCATCAGGGGCAGTCCGCTGCCGGCAAGCTCCTGTTCTGCCTGGGAGAAATAACGGGAATCGGTCCACAGGCCACCACCGGCAGGGGTCACGACCAGGGTGCCGGCCGATCCGGTAAAGCCGGAGAGCCATTCCCGGGCCTGCCAGCGTGGCGGAAGGTATTCGGACAGGTGCGGGTCGGCGCTGGGGACGACGACGGCGGCAACGCCTTCGCGGGCCATGACGGCGCGAAGGGCTTCGAGACGGGCGGGGATGGGCTGGGCGGTCATTCCCTGATGGTAAAACGACAGCTCCGATTCGTGTAAAATACCGATTTCCAGCACTGGCTGCTCGCATGACTCCCCTGATTTTCGTCACCGGCGGTGTGGTGTCTTCCCT
>NZ_JBFUJE010000840.1:0-1181 GCF_056401535.1 Luteibacter sp. P4_E6
GCCAGTGGCAGCAGGCGCTGCTCGGCCATTTCGCCCGACTGATTTTCGTACTCGACATCAAAAAGCACGGTCGCCCACAACGCATCGATCAACCGGGGATCCGCGTTACCCGCGAGTGCGCCAATCGCGTCAGTCAGGGCCACGCCGACCCACCAGCCAGGGACGCCAGGGTCCATGGCGTAAGACCGCATCAGTGTGTCGATCGCAAGGACGGGATCGACGGCGAGCAGCGCGCGAAACCACGCATTCGGCGTGCCCTTTGTGGATCGACCGTCGGTATGGCGTAGCACGGCGCCCACCGACACTTGTAACGCCTCGAGCGCGGCCACTGCTTCGGCAGGTTCGTGGTCCGCCAGCGCTGGTACGCTTTCGATCACGTCGAATAATGTGGGATCTTTGTGAAATCCGTAGCCGAGCATGAACGGTGCAGCGCGCTGCCAATGCTCAATTGCCCGTGGGGCCGCGACCGGCCCGCCAGCGCGCATGGTGGCGGCAAGAAGATGTAGCGCAGCGTGGCCGCTGTAGTAGGTTCCGGATGCTTCCATTTCACCGATCAAGGTGTCCAGCGCGTCCTCAATCGGCGGTCGGGCATCGTCCCGGTCGGTGAAGGTAGCCAGGATGGCGACTAGGTCACTGGCGGGCAGGGGGCCGCCATCTTCTCGGTCCATTCGGGTAGCGGTCTCGCGACGGACACCTAGAACTGTGGAGAGCGCGGCGAACCACTCTTGTGTCGTGTCGAGTAGCGATAGGCCGAGCGCCAAGCTCTCATTGATCACCTTTTGAATGGAGAAAAGGTCGCACGCGCGCGGGGACCCGGCGAACGGGCGCGTATCGATCGTGAGCTCCTTGAACGCCGGAATGCACGAGACGGGCTTCCCGACTCGTCGCGCCCCCTCCGCCTCGGCGACGGATAGCGCAAAACGGAGCCAGCAAGGGTACCAGCCGACGCCCTTTATCCTTTTGCGCTGCGCAGCGAAATATTCGACCGGATCATTGGCGACGGCGTTCAATCGCACAGAAGCAAACCAGCGGCGAACGAGGTGGGCGTCGAGTATGCCTCGCTGTTCAAAGCCCTCCATCAGCGTGACCGCATCCATCGCCAGCCCGCGGGCGGCGCTCATTGATGCGCCGCGCTCGACGCATCGAATCGCTTCCTCAGGCGACGCCGCATACCCCAAAGC
>NZ_JBFUJE010000841.1:0-1180 GCF_056401535.1 Luteibacter sp. P4_E6
GCATACAGGCTCGGACGTCCCACACCCATGCCTTCGACGAGATCTTCGATCGTGACGCCGTCGTAACCCTTCGATCGAAACACCCGGGTCGCCTTATCCAGAGCGTCCCTCTCGTCGAAGCTTCGCGGACGGCCCCGCGGTTTGGCGGCATTTTGAAACATTTAGTTAGAAAATCCTTGACCGCCATCTTGGGTCCATATAATTTAACTAAACAGTTCGAAAATGACAAGGCGGTCACCTGTCTTGCGGGGTCTGTCGACCTTTCTCATCACCACGGAACCGTCCATGGAACATTCGATCGCTCTTGTCACCGGGGCTAGCTCCGGGCTCGGTCACGCCGCCGCCCGTTTGCTCGCCGCCGAGGGCTACCGGCAGGTCATCGTTACCGGGCGCCGTTTGCCGCGGATCCAGGAAACGGCCGGTCAGCTCGCGTCGGAGACCAAAACGCAGGTCTTCACGCCACTGGAGCTGGAACTGGACGCGCCGGCCAGCGTTCAGTCCGCCCTCGACTCGCTCGTCAAGCAAGATCGGCCGATCGATTTCCTGCTGCTCAATGCCGGGATGGTTCCTGGCAAGGCGCGCGTGCTTACGGCGGCGGGCATCGAGGCGTCTCAGGCCCCGCTGATCGGCCATCATCAACTGACTATCGGGTTACTCCGCGCCAAGCTGCTGAGCCCCAACGCGCGGATCGTTATCGCCAGTGCGGAGCCTGCCCGAGGGGGAGTGCCCCTGTTCAACTACACCGACGCGCCCGCCTTCGCGGCCAAATACTTCCGGGGCAACCAACCCGCCGCTATTGAAGCCGTTATTCGCAACGGCCCGCACGTGAAGTACGCGCCCAACAATGCGTATGCCGACGCGAAGCTCAATGTCGCTTGGTGGGCCGCGGCGCTGGCACGCCGGCTACCTTCCGGCATGGCCGTCTACGCGGTTTCCCCCGGTGCGTCGAACGCCACCAACGTGGCTAGAAACGCTGGCCCCTTGTTGAAGTATCTGATGATTCCCATCGTGAATCTCATTCCCGGCATGAATCAGACGCCGGAGACTGCGGCCCGTCGCTACATCCAAGCGTCGGGATTCGGAACCGACGTCTCAGGGCAATTCTTCGCCTCGGCTCCAGGAAAATTCTCAGGCCCGATGGAGGCGCAGCGCCAGCCTCACCTCCACGATGGCGCCAATC
>NZ_JBFUJE010000842.1:0-1177 GCF_056401535.1 Luteibacter sp. P4_E6
CTGTGAGAACGCGCAGTTACCGGTGCTCCCGCCACCTGCCTTTCAGTGAAATCGTCCCCGCTTCCGGCCAAAAAGCGTTGGAAGCTGGACCAGTCAAACTGTTCGCTCGTCGACGATGCCATTGAGATTCCTTCCGCTGCCATTAGTCACGAACGAGTGAATCCGCCTTGCGCATCGGAGTCTCCGCGCGGGCAAGGCACCTCGGCCGCCAGCGAGCGCCGTTGTGGCGCGCTCCCTGTGCGTCTCCACGCTACCGAGATGCCCGACATGATGCTTGCTCGGAATAGTCGATTGTTATGCGGAAAAATGCATACTGGCGTCTGAATCGAGAAGGTTACTGGCTTGGTTTTCTTCCGTTAGGCCGGTTTCCGGGCGCGCTCTCGTCTTGGCAGATCGCCCGATACACACTGGGTGGCACCCCAACGATGGCTTTGAACTGGCGCGCGAGCGCGCTCTGATCGGAAAAACCGCACGCCATGCTGATGGCCCCTATTGGCGTGGTTCCACGCAGCTGATGCATGGCCGCCTCGATGCGGATCTTGGTCAGGGCCTGATGCGGAGTTAATTGGAACACGCGACGAATCCGCCCATCCACGATGAGCGGCTGCTTTGAAGTCAGGCACCAGCCGGCCCCGAGGTTGTCGAAGACATGCACTTCCAGGTGACGATCGATCCGCTCGCCAGCGAGCACGCGTTGGTCCTGAGCTGCGTACGAAGCGGCCATGCCAGGCGGGAACAACTCCGTGACATGCCTACCCACAACATCGCTACGGTGTGTCAGCCGTAGCCGGCGAACCAGCGTTTGATTTGCATGGGTGTAGCGGCCGTCCGCGTCTTTTACGAAGAAGACGACATCGGTCAACGCATCGAACAAGCTTTCAAGCTGTTCGGCCGGAACGTTAAGGGCGCTGCACGGTTCCGAGACCACAGAAGTAACCTGTCAGTGTTTACGCATTCGAGCGACGCCGTTCCGCTAGTGATGGTCGGTGTAAATGCTGGTGTGAAGCCTCGTACTACCTGTGGCGAAAGCGCTGTCAGCGGCGGGTGTTTACCGTCAGGGGAAGGTCAGGTCCAAGCCAAGTTTCTTGCCGAAGGCGAAGGTGGCGAGCAACAGCGCCCCGGCCAACAGCACGAAGATGACGGCGAACAAAGCCACCTTGCCCGCCGTGCGTAGCAC
>NZ_JBFUJE010000843.1:0-1177 GCF_056401535.1 Luteibacter sp. P4_E6
GTGCCATGTGCCCGCGACGATGAAGCAGGTGGTCTACCAGCTCAGCGCGCATCACAAGCAAGCACTCACGGACTGGAACGCGCTGCCGTTTCCTGTTCGGCCGTCGCGGGAGTTCGGCATCCCGGCCGTGGCCGAGGCGCTGCGTGTTCAGGAGTTGACCATCGTGCATAGCCAGGAAATCGGCCTGCATACGTTCTTCATCTGCCGCGTCGTCTCCGACGAGGCAGGCCCGCAAGTAGCGCAACTTCACCATACGGCTGGTTTTTACCAGCATCACCGGCGCCGGCGACACGTGCCGTTCGACGAGGCTTGATTGATCGCAACCTCGCTCGCGCCTGCGGCTCACCGGTTCTTCRACAGCCTCTAGGGCAAAGCATCGCGCTTGGCGAAGATGCTTGCCATTTCCGCAGCGTTCTTTGTCCCCCAAGTACACAGCGGCACGATCGCCTCCGCCAAGCTGCGACCGAGCGGGGTCAGCGCGTAGTCAACGCGCGGCGGCACCTCCTTGTAGTCGGTCCGCACCAGCACCTGGTCGGCCTCCAGATCCTTCAATTGCTGGATCAGCACCTTGTCGCTGACACCCTGAATCAAGCGCTTGAGCTCGCCGTAGCGCTTCGGACCATCGCGCAGGAAAAACAGGGCCAGCGGTTTCCACTTGCCCGAGAGGATGCGGAGCGTGGCATTGAGCCCGCAACCGCTATCGCAGATGTCAGGAGGCGTTGTCATTCTTTGATACTTACCTAAAAGTGCATACTTGTCGTTAGGTTATCAGGCCTGCATCTTTGTTTCTCAAGCAAGCAGATCGCTGCTTTCACAGAACTTCAAAGAAGGATGCACGCCATGAACAGACTGAATGGAAAGACCGCCGTCATCACGGGCGGCGCTACCGGTATCGGCCGCGCCGCAGCAAAGCGCTTCATCGAAGAGGGTGCMTTCGTCTTCATCTTCGGCCGCCGGCAGGAAGCGCTCGACGCCGCTGTAGCGGAGCTCGGGCCCCATGCCCGGGCGGTGAAAGGCTCGGTCTCGGATGAGGCCGACCTCGATCGGCTCTACGCGGCGGTGAAGGCCGAGCGCGGAACGCTCGACATCGTCTTTGCCAATGCCGGCGCGGGAAGCCAGGCTCGGCTCGGCGAGATCACCGCCGAGCATATTGACGAGCACTTCGACACCAATGTGA
>NZ_JBFUJE010000844.1:0-1171 GCF_056401535.1 Luteibacter sp. P4_E6
GCATAGGAGCGCAAGCCCAGCGTCTCGACCAGGGGGTCGGCGACGGACGTGTCGCCGCCGTCGCCCAGATGCGAAAGCGTTTCACCGCCCAGGCAGATCTTCAGCAGCGGCAAATCGGTCGCGTCGGGCCATTCGACCAGGCCCGGACCGTTCCAGATGCGCGTAAGCACCTCCGGTCCGAACTCACTTTCCGGCAGGGCGGACCACACGGCGACGACATCCAGTTCGAGCGCGTCGGCGAGCATGGCGGCGGCCTCGCCCATGCCCTCATCGTCACTGGGACAGGCATCCAGCACCGACAGGAGGGACAAGGCCCTTCCCGCCATCTCGACGGCGCGAAGGTCACGAAATGCAACCGCAATACGATGGGCACCGCGATCGACCAGATGGCGTACATCGACCTCGCCGGCGATGTCACTGCCATCGAGCCGGCGCAACGTGCAAGCCATGCTGTCGCCATCGGGCACCGGCCAGACCGCACCGCCGTCCATCTTGAACAGGTCGGTGAGCAGGCGGCCGTGCACGGGGCCATCGCCGGCCATCAGCCGATTCATCGCGGTGCCGCTTTCGATCACGCAGCCGTCGGGTGTCGATGCAACCACCCAGGCCGCGCCGGCCTCGAAGGCAAACCGATAGTCCAGTCCGCTGGGCTCGCTGGGAACGACCGGCGCCTCGGCGCCGATCGCCGCGCGGACGCGTTGGGCGAGTTCAGCCGCGATGGCGTTCTCACGAAGCCAGTCGGAGCTGTCTTCCGGGGCAACGCCAGGCGCCTCGCCGACGACGTAGACCACGGGCAGCCGCGAGTACGCGGCCGAGCCACGAAGGATGCGCAGGCCCTGGGCCATGTCGGCCGTGCCGTCCGCACCGATCACGGCCACATGCAGCGGTGGTGCATCCGCCAGCAGGGCTTCGAGCTGCGCGGCGTCGCGAGCGCTCAGCAGAACGAAATCGCCATCCGCGTCGAGGGCGTCGAAAACGGCGCGACGCACATCGCGGCGCGGGGTAAATATGAGTACGCCACTGGGTTCCGGCGTCGACATGCGCGCGCTCAAACGATCCACCGGCCGTCACGCAGGCGCGGCGCGGCGGAGCGGGCACGCCAGTCGGCGTCGACGCGGATGATGTCGTCCTCGAACGTGGCAAGCAGGCTTGGGCTGGCGCCCATCAGCAC
>NZ_JBFUJE010000845.1:0-1165 GCF_056401535.1 Luteibacter sp. P4_E6
ATATGACGCCGGAACACATGGACCGGATCGAGCGGTGGGAGGCTGTGGTAGCAGCCGCCAACAAGCGCCGCATGGCGACGTTCTTCGCGCCGATCAATGGCGACATCCTGCCGATCCGCAACGTCATCGACTGGGCGCGCACGGGCCGCGGCGGCCGCCAGTACGACATCTTCATGCAGGACCAGGCCGGCGGCGGTTGCACGTCCGACCTGGGGCTTTGCGAGAGGGAGGCAGCATGACCACGAAGCGAATCACCCAGCGCGAGGCGCAGGCCCTGGGCCGGCGCGTTGCGCTCCTTGAGGAGCGCGAGGAAGACCGGCGGACCGCCTGGGTTAAGGACTACCCCGGGCACGTATATCGGCTCCGCCGTCCTCAGCGAGGGCGACGCGGCGAGGATTCGAACTGCTCGCCTGCTCGAACACGCCGTCGTTGCAACCTGCGTCAACGGCCTCGAAATCAACTTCTACGCACTGCCCGTGGCAAAGGACACCGACGCATGAGCACGATGACGCTCGCCAAGACCCGGGACCAGATCCGCGCGTTCGCGACCTTGCGGGAGAGAGACTGCACGGTCGTGAACTACTACGTCGAGATGAACGTGCTGGTGATGGACGACTGGTGGAAGGCGATCGACACCCACCTAGCGCTGGCTGGCCGTGAGGCGGCACAGCCGAAGCTCATCGGTTGGCGCATGGCCGACTACACGAACGAGACGGACAGCATCGACACCGCTCGTAACTGGTCGAGCAATGTGTCCGTCCTGCCCATCTTCGACGGCGACCCGAACACAAAGCTCGTCGCCACGCTGGATGTGAAGCCGTGAGCGTCGAATACATCCGCAAGGCCTACGGCGTTCCCGCCCGTCGCGGCGGTCGGGTCGAATATACAGGTGGTGGCAACCTTGAGATGGGCACAATTCGTTCTGCGTCAGGCGGTAACCTGAACATCAAGCTGGCCGGGATGAAGCACGCCATGCCTTTCCGCCCGACGTGGAAGCTTCGTTACCTGGATGCGTCTGCCGCAGGCGCTTCGTCACCATGATCCGCAGGATCCTGGCCGCCATTCTCGTACCAGTGGCTCAGTCTCGGAGGACCGGTACGCCGCATCCCGTAGACCATCGAAAGGTCAAGAAGCTCACTTTTAAGCGCCTCGGTCGCATCTATCA
>NZ_JBFUJE010000846.1:0-1164 GCF_056401535.1 Luteibacter sp. P4_E6
GTTGAGGTACCCCGGCATCGCCGCTGAAGCGGCTCCCACAGAAAACCTGCCGTGTATGGGGTAGGAGCGGACTTGTCCGCGAACCCTCAGGCCCGCCTCGGGCGAACGAGGCTTTGCGCTGGCACGGGCCGGCTGTCCGGTCTAACGGAGCGGGCGGTTGGCTCTGTCAGGGCCTTACAGCCGGCATGTGCGAGGCGCAAAGCCTTTCTCGCCAGATGGCCGCTGAGGGTTCGCCGCTGAAGCGGCTCCTACATAAGCCGTTGTTCCGAATGGTTTTTCAGTGGAATGGCGGGGTTGGCGCCGAGGCCGGTCACCTCGCCTTAACCATCTGATTGACCTTGCCTTTTCCCCTTGGCTATAATTCGCAGTTCGCAACACCCGCAAGACCCTAAAAAGAACTACATAATCAGCAACAGGAAACAACCATGAGCTACGCAGTCATCAAGACCGGTGGCAAGCAGTATCGTGTGATGGCAGGCGAAATCCTGCGCGTCGAACTGCTCACCGCCGAAGTCGATTCCACCGTCCAGTTCGACCAGGTCCTCCTGGTGGGCGAAGGCGAGTCGATCACCGTTGGCGCCCCCCTGGTCGCCGGTGCCACCGTCAGCGCGAAGATTCGTGCCCACGGTCGCGCGGATAAGATCCGCATCGTCAAGTTCCGTCGTCGTAAGCATTACAAGCGTACGCAGGGACATCGTCAGCATTACACCGAAATCGAGATCACGGGCATCAACGCCTGATCTGCGGAGGATATGAGTCATGGCACATAAAAAAGGCGTAGGTTCCAGCCGCAACGGTCGCGATTCGAACCCGAAATATCTCGGTGTGAAGATCTATGGCGGCCAGGCTGTTGAAGCCGGCAACATCATCGTTCGTCAGCGTGGCACCAAGTTCCACGCCGGCGTGGGCGTCGGCCTCGGCCGCGACCACACCCTGTTCGCCCTGATCGACGGCACGGTTGCCTTCAAGGTCCGTGGCGAAAAGGGTCGCAAGTTTGTCGACGTCGTCACGGCGTAAGCCTCATTCGACGCGATAACGAAGGCCCCGCCCACGGCGGGGCTTTTCGTTTGTAAAGCAGTTTCACTTCTTCACCCAGGCTCCCTTCCCATGAAATTCGTCGACGAAGCACAGATCAGGGTCACGGCCGGTACCGGCGGCAACGGC
>NZ_JBFUJE010000847.1:0-1163 GCF_056401535.1 Luteibacter sp. P4_E6
ACCCAGACCCATGAGCGTGTCATTGCCGGCACCCCCGTACAGGCTGTCGGCCCCGTCGGTCCCCTCCATGACATCGTCACCGCCGGTACCCATCGTCGGCATCGCCACGCCGAGCTGCAGGCGCAGCTGGTCATGGGTCAGGACACTGCCGTTGGCAAAATGGATATCAATCGTCGTTTGAGGATTGAAATAGTCCTGAACGGCAATGGTGTCGCCGGTGGAGCGGTTGTGGATGATGAGGTCATCGCCAGCCAACTGGTAGTACAAGTCGGCCGACGCGACCGATGCGCCAAACTCGATGACGTCAAGGCCGCCGCCGTCCGTGCCAGCCGTGAAAATGCGATCGGTCCCTGAGCCGCTCTCGAACACAAACGTGTCGTTGCCTGCCCCACCTGACAGTTCGTCGTCGCCGATGCCACCGGTAAGCCGGTCATCCCCGTCGCCGCCAAGCAAGGTGTCGTTGCCCTCGTCGCCTGAGAGCACGTCATTCCCCGCACCGCCGTCGATGAAATCGTTTCCTGTCCCACCCGAGACCTTGTCGTTGCCGGAGACAAGGTGGTCAAAGTCATCGCCATGGAGGATGTCGTCGCCCGCTCCACCGGAGATATCGTCGTCCCCGCCCAGGCCGTGGATGACGTCATTGCCGGCGCCACCATCAATGACGTCGTCGCCGTGGAGCGCAGCTGCAACCAGCGAATCGTCACCATCAAGGTAGTCGTCGCCGTCACCGCCGGTCAGACGGTCGTTGCCCGCCCCACCCCACATCTGGTCATTGCCAGCACCGCCATCGAGGATATCGTCGCCCGCTTCTCCGGACAGCGTGTCGTCACCCTCACCGCCCGTGAGGCTGTCCTTGCCCTCGCCCCCGAAGAGCTTGTCCAAGCCCAAACCACCCACAAGGCTGTCGTCGCCCGTTCCGCCGTACAGGTCGTCATCGCCTGCACCACCATCCAGCAGGTCGTTGCCTTCGCCGCCATCGAGAAGGTCGACGCCTTCCCCGCCGGCGAGGTTGTCGTCACCGGCCTGGCCGAAGAGCCGATCGTTGCCCGTACCGCCGTCAAGGACATCGTTGCCGCCGCCACCCTGCAGCTCGTCGGCTCCGGCACCGCCGGACAGGAAGTCGTCGCCGTGGAATTGCGCCGCCAGTTCGGACTCATTTGCGT
>NZ_JBFUJE010000848.1:0-1159 GCF_056401535.1 Luteibacter sp. P4_E6
GTGCCGTCGGTAACTACAACGCCCACGTCATCGCCTATCCGGCGGTCGACTGGCCGGCGCTCGCGTCGAACTTCGTCGACGGCCTCGGCCTTACGTTCAATCCGTACACGACGCAGATCGAGCCGCACGACGGCATCGCCGAATTCGCCGACGTACTCCGCCGGATCAACATCATTCTTATCGACCTCGCGCGCGACATCTGGGGCTACATCTCGCTGGGCTACTTCCGCCAGGCGCTCAAGGCGGGCGAAGTCGGTTCGTCCACGATGCCGCACAAGGTCAACCCGATCGACTTCGAGAATGCCGAAGGCAACTTCGGTCTCGCCAACGCCCTGCTCGGCCACTTCGCCGAGAAGCTCCCGATCAGCCGCTGGCAGCGCGATCTCACCGACTCCACCGTGCTGCGTGCACTCGGCACGGCTTACGGCCATTCGCTGGTCGCGATCGAGTCGCTGCTGAAGGGTCTGGGCAAGCTCAACGTCAACGCCGAGCGCGTCGCCGCTGATCTCGACAACAGCTGGGAAGTCCTCGCGGAAGCCGTCCAGACCGTCATGCGTCGCTTCGGCCTGCCGGAACCGTACGAGCAGCTCAAGGCGCTCACGCGCGGCCAGGGCATCACGAAGGATTCGATGCGTGCCTTCATTGCTGGCCTCGACCTGCCTGCCGATGCGAAGCAGGCACTGGCTGAGTTGACGCCTGCGTCGTACATCGGCCTTGCGGACAAGCTAGCCAAAGCGATCTGATCAAACTCGCACCGCGCCCGTAAAGTAGAAAAGCCCGGCATTCACATGTCGGGCTATTTCTTGCCATCGGGCGTCAGGCGTCAGGCGTCAATGGTGATCGTGGTCGTCACAACTATTGTCACGATTGCCACGATCGTCGCAGTGATGATTGGGACCGTTGTTATAGCGATCCGGGCCACCATCGCGATGATCACGGATGAGGCAGCCGCTCAGTGAGAATACGGAAGACAAGAGGATAGCGAGTAGAAACAGGCGTTTCATGGGTGGCTCCGGAGATAACGACCACGCGTTATATGGCTACAACGTACGCGCAGTCACATCAAAGGGCGATGACGACCGCCCTCAAACCCGGTCCCACTCCATCTTGAGATGCGCTCGTGACGCGCATTGAACGCCCATGACGGTCAATGCATCGA
>NZ_JBFUJE010000849.1:0-1147 GCF_056401535.1 Luteibacter sp. P4_E6
TTGCGAACTGACGGTAACACTGGGTCTCGCCGCAGCAAATTCGTCCCATCGGACATCGCGCGAAAAGCCTTCGTCTCACTGCGCCTCGAGCGTCAGAGACCAGCTCCGGCGAGACCGAGGATAGGTGGCTCAATGGAATGCACGGGGGCTGGGTTGGCATTGCGGACGAACTGGATGCGGTTCGTTTGATCGACCAGCCTGTGCTCGCCCGAGAGTGAGCCGCCATACTATTTTCCTGCAGCGTGATTGAATGCGAACGGCCGGTCAGGCGTTCGCCGCGGATCCCGGCAACACATAAAGCAAGACGGCGACATAGTGCAGCACGCTGCCGACGAGCACGAACACGTGCCACACGGAGTGGTGAAACGGCAAACGCTTGGCCAGGTAGAACGGCACGCCGACGGTGTAGGCTACGCCACCCGCGATCAACAGAGCCAAACCCGCCGTCGGAAGGTGGGCCGCCAGCGGCTGAAAGGCTGCGATCGCCGCCCATCCCATTGCGACATACAAGGCCACCGCCGCCCGGTGATGCCGTTTCAAGATGCCCAGTTCAAGCACACTGCCAACGATGGCGATGGACCACGTCGTGCCGAAGAGAATCAGGCCCCATTTCCCCGGCATCGCCATCAGAGCGAAGGGCGTGTAGGTGCCCGCGATGAGCCAGTAGATGCCCATGTGATCAAGCGTCCGTAAGACACCTTGGGCGCTCGGATGCTGCACGCCGTGATAAAGCGTCGAGGCGGCACAGAGAAAAACGGGGGTGGCACCGTAGAGCGCGCTGGCGAACACGGCCAGCGCCCCGCCATACAGCGCGGCCTTGGCAACTAGGGCGGTGAGCCCGGCAATGCTGAGCACAAACGCCAAACCATGGATGACAGCGCTGCCCACTTGGTCGGCGCGGTCATGCGCCGCCGCAGGGCTTGGATCAACAGACATCCGGGGATCCCAAAGTGAAAAAGCAGGGTCGCTATCCTGCCGGTTTGCCATGGCAATTTGAAGTGATCGGAGCGGGATCCGCGATGGGATCGTCGCTTTGACAATCGCTTTGCACGCGGTGTGCGACGGTCACACATTCAATGGCAGGATCCGCACATGGATGACGTGTCAGAGCAGGCGATCCTCGACAACACGGCCATGACCGTCGAGG
>NZ_JBFUJE010000850.1:0-1144 GCF_056401535.1 Luteibacter sp. P4_E6
CTTCGGAGGACATCATGAAATGCCCCAGCGCCATCGCCGTGCCACCGATCACCACCGCGTTGCGCTTGCCCAGCCAACGGTCGGCCAGCATGCCGCCGAACAGCGGGGTCAGGTAGACAAAGGCAGCATAGGCGCCGTAGACCAGCGAGGCGTACTCCTGGCCCATGTCCAGGTGCTTGGTCATGTAATAGACCAGGATGGCGCGCATGCCGAAGAAGGAGAACATCTCCCACATTTCGGTCAGGAACAGCACGCTCAGACCACGCGGGTGGCCGAACCAGTCGCTTCCTCGCGCTGGATTCATACCGGTGCTCCCCACAGGTTTTCCGGACACCATATCCTGCCGTCCTCGTAAATGGCGCCCGGCGTGCGGTCGGTGGTGAGGAAGGTCGGCCCATCCAGATCCACCACGTCGCACAGCTGACCGACCACGAAGGCCGGCGCCATGGCCAACGACGAACCGGACATATTCCCCACCATCAGGTCGAAGCCCAGTGTGCGCGCCTCGCGTGCAAGCGCAAGGGCCTCGGTCAGGCCACCGCACTTGTCCAGTTTGATGTTGACGATATCGACGCGACCGAGCACGTTCCGTAGGTCGCTGCGATCCTGCACGCTCTCATCCGCCGCGATGCGAATGGGGCGCTCCAGGCCATCGAGCCAGGCTTCGTTTCCGATGGGAAAAGGCTGCTCGACTACGTCCACGCGTGCATCCACCAGGGTCGGCAGGAGTCGCGCGAAGGACTCGCGCGTAAAACCCTGGTTTGCGTCGACCATCAGCCACACATCCGGTCGCGCCGCCCGCACCGCCAGCACGCGCCGCGCATTGAGATCGTCGTCGGTGAGTTTGATCTTGATGGCGCGAGCACCGGCATAAGCGGTCGCGCGCTCGGCCATCACGTCGGGTGCCTCGGCACCGACGGTGAAGGTGGTTACCAGGGGCCGCGGAGCCTTCTGCGCCGCCAACTCCCACACGGACTCACCGCTGCGCTTGGCTTCCAGATCCCATAGCGCGCAGTCGAGCGCATTGCGCGCACCGCCGGCGGGTAATACGTGCTGCAGTTCCTGGCGCGTCAGACCCGCCTCGATCCTGGGCCGAAGTGCTTCGATCTGCGCCAGCATCGCGTCCGGCGTGTCGTTCTTGTAG
>NZ_JBFUJE010000851.1:0-1143 GCF_056401535.1 Luteibacter sp. P4_E6
GAAGACCTCCAGCACGTTGGAGTCGCGATCGAAGTCCTGCTGGTAGATGTGCTCGGTGAGGTCGGCCTTGGAGACCAACTCGCCTGCATGCAGCATCAGGTATTCCAGCACCTTGTATTCGTAGCTGGTGAGGTCGACCTGGCGGCCTTCGACCGTCACCGTCTGCGCCGTGGTATCCAGCTTGATCGGGCCGCAGGCCAGCACCGGCTTGGACCAGCCGCTTGCGCGACGGACCAGGGCGTTGATGCGGGCCAGCAGTTCCTCGACGTGGAACGGCTTGACCAAGTAGTCGTCGGCGCCGTGCTTGAGGCCTTCGACCTTGTCCTGCCAGCTACCCCGGGCGGTGAGGATCAGGATCGGGTAGCGCTGGCCGTGCTCGCGCAGGGCCTTGACCAGATCCATGCCCGACAGCTTGGGCAGACCCAGGTCGATGATGGCCAGGTCGAACGGCACCTCGCGACCCAGGTACAGCCCTTCTTCGCCATCCTGGGCGGCATCCACGGCGAAGCCGTCGCGCTTCAGGCGCGCGGCGAGGGTCTCGCGCAGCGGGGCCTCATCCTCTACAAGCAGGATTCGCATCAATGTTTCTCCTTGTTATCCCCGGCGCTCGCGTCCAGGGGCTTGGCAGTTTCGGTTCGGATCGGTACCACGCGGACGTGACCGTCCAGCGTGAGCACTTTGACCCGGTATTCGGTAAAGCGGCCGCGCTCGACGAGCCGCGTATCCGCTGACAACACCTTGCCCCCGGTGTCTTTTTGCACCTTGCTCACCGCCTGCTCCAGCGTCAGAGACTGGTCGGCCTGCACGGCAAAGGGCGACGCAAGGCAAAGTGCGGCGAAAAATAGCGGACGAAACGTGATTTTCATGTCTGGCGCAGAAAGACTGGTCGGCCGATCATGCCCACGCCCGACCAGCCCGAAGCTGAACGAAATCAGGCTGCCTGGCGAAGTGGCGCCATAGCGGCCTCGATCAGGCTCCAATCGGCACCCGGAAGGTGGGCGCCTTCGCTCAGGTGACGGCGGAAGCCGCGCGCGCCCGGCTCACCCTGGTAGAGCCCCAGAATGTGCCGGGTAATGTGCTTGAGCTGGCCGCCCCGCGCCAGTTCGGCCTCGATATAGATACGCATGCGCTCCAGCACCGCCC
>NZ_JBFUJE010000852.1:0-1134 GCF_056401535.1 Luteibacter sp. P4_E6
CACCCAGTCTTCCTCATGCTGGCGACCCGTACGGGTCAGCTCGAGATAGAGGCGGTCGGGGAACAGGCGGCGCAGCGATTCCAGCCGCAGGCCGGCAGCCGGAAGACCGGCGCCGAGGGCCACGCGGGCTAGCTCGCTTTCCCGACCGACGACGGYGATGAGGCCACGTACGCTCTCGGGATGCATCCAGGTCGCGTCGACCAGTGCGCGCCCGGTGCCCTGACCTTCGCGCCAGGCGCGGGAGACCAGCCTCGACAGGTTGAGGTAGCCGTCGCGGTCCTGGCACATCAGGGTCAGGCGCCAGGGGCGCGGATCGTCCGGGCTGGACACCCAGATGTCGCAGCCGGCGATGGGCTTGATGCCCGCCGCCGTGCACTGCTTGTAAAACTTGACCAGGCCGAAGAGGTTGTTCTCATCGGTCAGTGCGACGGCAGGCATGCCGGTACGCACGCAGGCGGCGACCAGCTGCTTGATGCGGATGGTCGAGTCGACCAGCGAGTACTCGCTGTGCAGGTGAAGATGGGCAAAGCGAACAGACATGGGCGGCGCCGGGTGAAGCAGAGGGAAGGCTAACCGGGCAGTGAGCTAGGGACAAGAATTGACTTTGCCACCACCCCGCCCATGGAACCCACCGTAGGAGCCGATTCATCGGCGAATAGTGAATACACCCGCGGCGCAGCCGCGCTCCTTGAGGTTGCTGGCCTCGGTTCCCACCGAAAGAAAGAGCTCGCCGATGAATCGGCTCCTACCAAGCCAAGCCATGCCAAGCCAGGCCATCAAAGGCTGCGGTTATCCCGGATGTGGGCTTCGGGATGGTCGATGAACCACAACCCCGCGAACAATTTCGCATCGATCGAGAAGCCCTCGGTGGCACGGTCGAACAGCCACTTGCCGGCATCGGCACGCGGTACCTCGTGCACGATGATGTTTTCGGTCTCGTCGCCACCGCCCTTGCCGACCTTCGTGAGGTCCCAGGCTCGGGCGAAGGCGATCATCTCGGTGCTCATGCCGGCCGAGGACGGGCCTGTGTGGATGAACTCGATCCTGCCGCAGGCGTAGCCGGTTTCTTCCTCGAGCTCGCGTTTGGCGGCGATCAGCACATCTTCGTCTTCGGCCCCGGCAAGGTCACCGACC
>NZ_JBFUJE010000853.1:0-1132 GCF_056401535.1 Luteibacter sp. P4_E6
GGGTGGCTACTGCTTGACCAGAATTCTAAAACTTATATAATTGGACCCGCGGCCGCCTCCCCAGAGAGGCCATGGCCCTACTACTGAAGCAACAGTCCTCCGCTGGAGGCACCAAATGACCACATCGAATCTATACGAAATGTTCTCCACGGATCCCGTGGAGTTCAACATGCAGGCACTCAAGGCAAAGCTGGCGATCATTCTGATCGAGCTAGTCCGTGCCCGGCAATGGACACAGACGACCGCCGCCGAAAAGCTGCATGTCACCCAACCCCGGATGAGCAACCTGGCCCGAGGTAAGCTGGACAAGTTCTCTATCGATGCGCTCCTGGAGATGCTCGTGCGWGCGGGGTACAAACTGGAAACGGACATCGATCCCAGTAATGTCGCCCAACCCGTGTCACTGGCCATAAAAAAAGCGGTGCTGTGAAGCACCGCCTTTTAGCTCCGCACGTCGCCCCTGCTTACCCGTAGCCCTTCAATCGCTGCCTTACCACCTCAACGAGCGTCTTGTCCTGGCCTTCACAGGATTTCGAGCGCGMCGCCAGGATTACTACCTTGCCTTCATACTTGGTCGTGTAAACCAAGCGATAGGCGGGCCTGCCGTTGATCTTCATCTCTACGATCCCCTTGCCGGCCGAGGACAAGTGCGAGATCGGCAACACGGGCTCAAGCCCCAACTCCAACTGCTCGATCGATACCAGGAACTGATGCCTGATCGACGCTGGCAGCGCCTCCATTTCTTTTACTACCTGCTTGCTGAAATCGCAGCGTCGCCGCTGCTTTGGTTTAACGTCGTCGGTGCCCATATTGGAATGCCCTGTAAGTGTTGATTTGCGTCATGTCGCTTCTCCATGGTGTGGCCCGTTAGAAAGGGGCCGATGGTCGGTTAAGGCCGCCTCAATGGCAGCACTTAAAGCATATAAAAATTAGTATGTATTGTCAAGATCTCATGACCGTTCGACACTCCTGATTGACGGCAAGCGCCGCCCTTTCGGCCTTTCCGGGGGCCAATACCGGAACACTGAGGGCTGTCCATGGGAAGTCTTCCCAGTCAACCCAGCGACGCTGACATCACCTATGCCAGCCCCAAACGAGCATTTGGAGCCGCCCGCTTGCCAATGTACTGATA
>NZ_JBFUJE010000854.1:0-1131 GCF_056401535.1 Luteibacter sp. P4_E6
GGAGCACGTCTTTAGCTTCGATGCGGTTACACATGTCGGGAGGCCGCTTATCGATCATTGACCGCGGCCATGACGCGGCGCGACTCGCTCAGGGCGGTCTACGATCGTTTTCAACTGCCAACTGCGACATACCCGTTTAGACCTTGGCGTTGAGCATCTTGCTCAGCGCATGAGCCACGTGGCCCTGATGAATAGCGCCAGGAAACGTCGGTGAACTAACATTCGCGACCTTCCCCTACCGATCAAGAACCCGCCTCGATGCCCTCCCTGGCCGCCACAGCCGGCAGATTTATTGACCACTGCCGCTATTCCAAATCCCTCTCCCCTCATACGACTCGCGCATACGCTCAAGACCTGACTGACTTTCGACTTTTCGTCGGCAACAGGCGAAGTCCAAAAACCATCACCAAGGTCGACGTGGAGGCGTTTGTGCAAGATCTTCGACGGCGTTCTCTAAGCGCGGCAACTACCAAACGCCGACTCGGTTGCCTGAAGGTCTTCTTTCATTGGCTCGAATCGACGTCTCTCATTGATGAGAATCCCCTTGCTTCCCTAAAGCTGACCATCAAACAGCCACGAAGACTTCCGAGAGGAATCACTCGAGCTGACCTCCGCAGCTTGGTTAAGCAGGCTTCGAAGGATTCACCAAGACGCGACAGTACGGCAACTGATCTGGCCATACTTTTGATCGCCACGACAGGAATTCGCGTAGCGGAGCTTGTTGCCATACGAACAGACGACGTCGAAATATTGGACGGCTGCATCCGCGTTCACGGCAAGGGAAATCGCGAACGAACGGTGTATGTGACGAACCCCTCACTACTGAAGAGACTGAAGGCCCACCTAATGCGGCGCCAACAGGATTTCAATCCAGATGGCGGACTGTTCGTTAACCGGAGGGGATTTCCGCTGACAGCGGCGACTTTCCGAGCCCATCTGAAGGAAGCCTCAAACGATTCGTCAGCCGCAACGCATGTGACTCCACATATGCTCAGACACACAGCCGCGACGCTTCTTATCGAGCAGGGGGTCGACATTCGCGTCGTTCAGAGGCTTCTCGGCCACCAAAGCATAACCACCACGGAAATATACACGCACGTGGCAGACATGACGCTTCGGAAAGCCTTGGTT
>NZ_JBFUJE010000855.1:0-1128 GCF_056401535.1 Luteibacter sp. P4_E6
GGATAAGAAGGACTCGGCATTCGGCGCCTTAGTCGGGTACCGCTGGGCAGTGGATCGACCGTTCTATATCGGTGTCGAAGGGGGCTATGTCGACCTGGGTAAGATCTCCAGCGTGTACGACAGGACCGAAACCACGATAAGCCGATCCCTGACAATCACCTCTGACTTTCACGACAAGTATGAACTGAAAGGACAAGCGTTACTGCTTGGCGCCAACGGCAAGTGGGTGCTTCCACACCACTGGACCATCACGGCTCGTCTCGGCCTCGCGCACTCGCGAAGCAAATACGATCACGATGCGACCGTGAACGTCGACAACGCATATGTCCTTCACGATGCGGCATCCATATATGTCAAGCACGTTACGTACGTCGAACACGCGTCGTCCCGCACCACTTCGACTGACAACGGTATCTATGCGGGCGTCGGCTTCGGCTACGATTTCACGGAGCATTTCGGCGTTTCGCTGAACTACGACAATTACTCATTGAAGGCTCAGAACATCACCAACGACAAGCGAACGGTGAACGTCGGCGTCTGGGGCGGGTCGGCAGAATTCCGTTTCTGATCGATGTTCGCCCTGCATGAGAAAACGGCCGCTTTCGCGGCCGTTTTCTTGTACGGCGCGCTCGCTCAGGTGCGTGACGGAATCTTGAGTCCGCGCTCCACACCCGGCCGCGATGTGCCGCGCTCGAGCCATGCAATGACGTTCTGGAAGTCATCGAAACCGACCAGCTCACGCGCGCCATAGAACGTCACCAGGTTGTTCACCCAACCCAGCGTGGCAATGTCCGCAATGGTGTATTCGTCGCCGACGATCCAGTCGCGACCCTCGAGGCGACGATCCAGCACGCCCAGCAAGCGTTTGGCCTCATCGACATACCGCTGCAGCGGGCGCTTGTCCTCGAACTCACGGCCAGCGAATTTGTGGAAGAAACCCACCTGGCCGAACATCGGTCCGATCGCGGCCATCTGGAAGAATACCCACTGGATGGTTTCCCAGCGCTTCGCCGCATCGGCGGGAATGAACTTCCCCGTCTTCTCGGCGAGGTAGAGCAGGATCGCGCCGGATTCGAACAGGCCGATCGGCTTACCGTCCGGACCGTTCGGATCGATCATCGCCGGAAT
>NZ_JBFUJE010000856.1:0-1124 GCF_056401535.1 Luteibacter sp. P4_E6
GTGCGCTCGTCGGTGGCGGCGAAGGCCGGCAGTGCGATGGCACCGGCGATCGCGAGAACAAGCAGACGACGCGACATAGTCTCTCTCCGTGATGATCCTGCGGGATCATACCGGGCGGACGTGAACCGTGACTTTGTGTAGGAGCCGATTCATCGGCGACGGGTGCTGGCGGCCATCTGGCCCGCTGCCGCGGGATCGCCGATGAATCGGCTCCTACACAAAGTCACGGTTCACGTCCGCCCGGTATGATCCCGCAGGATCATCACGGAGAGAKACTATGTCGCGTCGTCTGCTTGTTCTCGCGATCGCCGGTGCCATCGCACTGCCGGCCTTCGCCGCCACCGACGAGCGCACCGCGCTCACCCTCTACCGCGCCGAGGGCGACCAGCTTTTCGCCACCAATGGCGAGGCCGTATCGGGCGATGGTTACGCCGTGGTCCACGAACGTCGCAGCTTCGACCTGAAGGGCGGCGCGCAGGATCTCTCCATCGATGGCCTCCCCTCCGCCCTGGACAGCGAAGCGCTTTCGCTGCGCTTCCCCGGCAAAGGGACACGGGTGGTTTCCCAACGCCTGCTGCTCGGGCAGGGCTTTGACGGTGCCGTGGCCGGACTGGTCGGGCATAACGTCACCGCCATCGGAACCACGGGGCAGCCTATCGCCAGTGGCACACTGGTTCGTGGCGGCGACACCCTGGTGATCCGCGAAGCCAACGGCCAGGCCAGCCTGATCAAGAGCTATGCGGCGTTGCGCGCGGCCGACGCCACCGACTTCGCCCGGGGGTCCACCCTGCAGGTACGCGTCGCCGGCGGCAACGCGGGCAACACCACCGCGCAGCTCGACTACCCCACATCCGGACTGGGCTGGCGGGGCGCCTATGTGGCGACCATTGTCCCGGGAGCCTCGTGCAAGATGAACTTCGACGCCGCGGCCAGCATTGCCAACCGCAGCGGCCGGGACTGGAAGGATGTCTCCCTGAAGCTCGTCGCCGGCGATGCGCAGCGTGCCAAGGCACCGCCGCAACCGAGGATGTTCATGGCCAAGGCCGCCGCGGCCCCGATGGCTATGGACGTCTCGACGAACGGACCGCAGCAGGCCACGCTTGGCGACCTGCGTACGTACACCC
>NZ_JBFUJE010000857.1:0-1123 GCF_056401535.1 Luteibacter sp. P4_E6
CACCAGCGTCGTACCGCTCTTAACGTTGTACAAGCTGTCGCCAGAAACCAAGGCAGCGCACTTGTTTCCGTAGACGATGTCGAGTGCGCACTTTTTCCCACCTTTCTCGATGCAATCGGACGTCGCCTTCTGCTCTGCTACGGCTTGTGTCTGCTGGCCGGTGGACGCACCAATAGCGCCGGCGTCTGGGTCACTTACGATTGCCCCATAGCGGTCCGCCCAACGCACGACTTTTTCTGGCCGAGCAGCACCGTCAGATGCGCCTGCGATCGGTACGCACGTCTGCCATCCCTGCCCGCTTTGCGGATACTGCCCAGGCGGACATCCCCCGTCAGCGTGAGCCGTGTGGGCAACTAGAACAGCCAAGAAACCGAGCAGTAAGAAAGCTACGCGCAACAAGAACACATCCTCTACTGAACGCGCACCGGCAGATTGCAAGCCGAATAATAGACACGGCAGTTTGTGTCCGATTCACCGCATTTTGCGAGGGCCGATCTCTCTGCTTCAGCCTTCGTCGATTCCCCCTGCGTGTTCATGAGAGTCTTTCCGACCACCATGGCGACACAACCGTTGCGATAAGTAATCTGAACCTCGCAACTAACGCCGCCTTTTGCGTGGCAGTCCGAAATGGCTGCCTGGGCGGAGTCGTCACTTGACGAACTGTTGATCGACGTACCGATGACAGCCTTCTGTTTATCAGTGGCGACAGCTTGCCAATGGTCTTCCCACCGTGGTGGAGGTGCTGCCGGAGGCTGCTGCGCGTCCACTGAGCCGGGAATAGGAACACACGTCCTCCATCCTTGGCCCTCCTGTGGATACTGGCCTGGAGGACAACCGCCTTCAGCATGAGCGAGCGACGCGAATTGCAGTGCCCCCAAAGACAAGAAGAAGAGAATCCTCGTTTTCATTGCTGTGGCCTCACAACCGATGAACCCTGCCTCACCCCTTCGTTCTGCGGCAGAGCTGCTCCCTGCCCGGTAACGACACGATCGCTAAACGAGCCTGCTGTGGTGTTTTGGCGATCTCCCAATCCTGCAGTTTGACTTTGTGCCAAGTGGCCGCCACTCCAAGATCCAGCAGGCTGCCCCTGCGGCCCCGGCCTTCCACCCGTAGGTGTGAACAC
>NZ_JBFUJE010000858.1:0-1123 GCF_056401535.1 Luteibacter sp. P4_E6
GCTCAATACGGGCCCGAGGTTGCAAAGACGGCGCAGCATAACGCCCAGATGGCCCTGCGCTCGCCAGTGGACGGCACCGTTCAGCAACTCGCGGTCCATACGGTTGGTGGTGTGGTGACGCCTGCGCAGCCACTCCTATCGGTCGTACCGGACGACGAGTCGCTCGAGGTCGAGGTCACGGTACTCAACCGGGACATCGGCTTCGTTCGGGAAGGGCAGGCTGCAGCAGTCAAGGTGGATACGTTTCCCTATACCCGCTACGGCCATCTTCAAGGACGCGTCAGGAGTGTGTCGCATGACGCGATCCAGGACGAGAAGCTCGGATTGATCTACCTCGCCCATGTCATCCTCCCGACCAGCACGCTGATGGTCGACGGCGTCCCGGTTCACCTGTCGCCCGGCATGTCGCTTTCGGTTGAGATAAAAACCGATAAGCGTAGGGTCATTGATTACCTGCTGTCACCGCTCGAACAGGCAGCGCATGAGGCGATGCAGGAACGTTAACGTCAACTTGACTCTAGACGTGTCGGAGAATGCAAGATGCAATTATCCAGGCTTCAGGGGCCGAGCAACTTGCAGGTCGATAACGTGGGAATCCAGAAACCCGAAGGGTTACGCGATTCCGTTGAAGGTGGCCGGGTGTTTTGGGAAATTTTCTGAACTGGCGTCAACGTCTATGACAAAACTTGGGTTATTCATTGCGGTGTCCGGATGCGGTGGCATGCTCGTGGCCATCTTTAACAAGGCTGCGACCGGCGGCGCGCGGAACATGGCCGCACGCATTTCTTGGGCGCTCTTCGGCGTAGCGCTCGCTGCCTGGATCTATGGCGGCGTCGGGGGAATGCTATACGCCCTCGACCATGGTGTCACCGCAATACAAAGCCGGGCCGGCACTTCCGTTCTCGATCGCTCAGCGCATCCGTTTCTCTATTGGACCGCATTTGTCGGTTCGGTTGGTGCGATGGCACTTTTTACTGCAATTTCTGCTGGGTGTTTCTGGAAAGCTCTCAAGAAGGGCTAACTCTCCTATTCTCAAAGGACTTGATAATGAGCACCACTCCGTCGGATTTCGCGTTCGGAAGCAGCCGCGTGGGATTTCAGATTGCCGAGCTATCTACGGCAC
>NZ_JBFUJE010000859.1:0-1123 GCF_056401535.1 Luteibacter sp. P4_E6
GAATATCCCTCCGGTGCCGACGCCGCCTGGGCCGTAGAACACGCCCTGATCCCAGCGCGGAGCTCCCATTGCCGTTCCGATCATCGAGAACGACAGGAGGATCGCTGCCCTGTGTGCCCAGATTGTGGCCTTCCGTCGGACCGATGTCCCCGTCGTCCTTGTCATCACTGTTCCCTAAAATGAAAATGCTCGTCGACATACCCGTGCATGCCAGGGGTCGAGTCGATAACGTCGTGCATCGCATCCAGGCTGAACTCGTTGAAGCTAACAGTGGCAGGCTTGAACGTAGTGCGACGCTCAACCTCTCTCGAGCCCTTCTTGCGGAAGTGAGTGGCGTAGCCTTTCAAGAGATTGATCCTGGTTCCGTAGGCGCTGCCGTCACTGTTCAACCATGACTGATCGATGCTTACGAGAACCAAGGCTTTTCGTTCGAAACGGAACGTAAAGTCTTCTGACCAGGTTTGATCTCCGCACGAGCCGTTGCAGTTTGTTGAGTAAGTTAACGATCCCGGCTGCAGGGTGACCTGATTGCGACGCACGTTGTCGCGGCCCCACGTCCCCGTGGCTGCAATGGCGCGCTTCACTCCCTCTGAGTCAAGTTTCGAAACGACTATCTCCATGTCATCGCCCGCCCCGCAGTACGTCACGGCCGCCACTTCGTCGTGTCCGTCCGAGTCGATGTCCCCACGGGCATCGATGCCCGGTATGGGTGAGGTGGCGCCTTCGCAGGGAACCTCCGTCGCTTTAGCAGACGCAGGCGGCGAGTTCTCCGCCTGTTGGCCGGATGCAGCTGAAGCACCGTTTGCAGCAAGGGCTGCTAACAGGAGGAAAACCACAAGATTTCGCATGCTAGCCGCCATACTCGTAGCCGTTATCGAGATAGCCGACCTGCTCGAGCTTCACGCCTATGGCCCAGATACCGACCCGTTTGCCACAGTCGACCGGCACGATCAGATACTGCCGATCAGCGGTCACCACGGCAGTGGGCTGATTAGGGAGCGTGCCGAGACGAGTCATCTTTCCGTTGTTCTTTACGAACACGGCTTGAGCTGTCGTGGCGCATGCGTCGTCGCCGTTTCCATCCTTGAGATGACGGGTGCCTGCAAGGTACAGGGCCTGGCCC
>NZ_JBFUJE010000860.1:0-1121 GCF_056401535.1 Luteibacter sp. P4_E6
CCACCAGGCAAGCGCGATGGCAAAATCTCGTAACGGCAGCGGACCACACGAGCTGCACCTTGTGACTCGGGCGCAGGCGAGACCCTCTTTTCACGGAGGAAGCGTATGAATCCAAGCGGGTCGGCGGGGCACTCTCCTTCGAGACCCCGTGCCGGGTAGTAAGAACAGTGCTCCACGGCGCCTTGTACGTCGGTGTGCGTGAGGACATTACCTGTCGCATCGTATGTTCGTACTTCCACGTCCTTGCGGACGCGCTCAGGACTTCCCTCAAGGTAGTACAAGGTCTGCACTTCGGTCGGAAGCTGACACCACGCAGGCTGGTCAACGAACGACTGCTCGGGATTCTCGTCGTACTTCGTGCGAGTTTCGGTGACGCACCCGTTTTGTGTACTTCTTTCCGACGTGATCAGATGAAAGCGATTGAACGTGCGTTCGACCGTGCGCACCGTCTCGATGCCGTCGTACAGCGTTTCAATGGAGCTGTACTCGTAACTCCGCCCCGGCGGCATCACCACCCGGTACAGATTGTCCTCATCGTCGAGCCAGTCTTGTAGCACTCCGAAACCGAAGAAGTTCCGGTCCGAGTAGGTGTAATGCGTTGTCATCACCGGCTGCCCGTGCCCCGGGTCGCGCCTGCACTCCAGGACCACCGGCATATGGCTCAGCGGCCGCTCCGGTCCACCGGGCAAGGCGTGGCCCTCCAGCTTGTATGTCACCTCTTCGTAGCCGCCGGTCGGGACTGTCGTGCTCTTGAGCAAGAGCAGGCCCGTCTCCGTGGGTTCATAGCCAAACGCCCAGCCATCGCCATAGCCTTCCGGTACGGAAAGCGTATCCAGCCAGTCGTTCTTGAACGTGAAGGTGAAGGCACCAGCCTGTGCCGTGTTCGGATGCAGGGTCACCACCGTGGCATCGATCTCGTAAGCCACCTCCAGCAACACCCGATCCGTGCCGTCGGACACGCGATGAAGCCGCGCGATGCCGTTGATCGCCGTCTGCTCCAACGCCACGACGTGGCCTTCGGGCGAGCTCACCTCGCGTAGCAACGCCACCCCGTCGCTGCCCTTGCTCGCCTTGCTGACCAGGATGACCCTCAGTCGCTCCGACAACCCCGACTTGTGCAC
>NZ_JBFUJE010000861.1:0-1118 GCF_056401535.1 Luteibacter sp. P4_E6
AGATCGGCACGCGCGCCCGCATGGGTCGCACGTTCGGTGTCATCCCATGAGTGGATGCTCGGCGTGCCGGCATCGTCGAAGCGCCAGATCCGTTCGCCAACGAGGTCGACCAGACCCGTCATGTGCTCGCCCTCGACGATCGGGCGCGCGACGACCCACGGATTCGCGCCGAGTTTGTCGCGCATCTGTGCGACGACGGCATCGAAGTCCGCGCCGGGGCGGTCCATCTTGTTGATGAAGGCCATCAGCGGCACGCCGTGACGACGCGCCTGGTGCCAGACGGTTTCCGATTGCGGCTGCACGCCAGCGACCCCCGAGAACACGGTGACCGCGCCGTCGAGCACGCGCAGGGAGCGCTCCACCTCGATGGCGAAGTCGATGTGGCCGGGCGTGTCGATCAGGGTCAGGCGATGCGGCTGGCCGCCGTCGGGCGTCCAGTTCGCGCGCACGGCCGCGGCGCCGATCGTGATGCCACGCTCGCGCTCGAGCTCCATGTGGTCGGTGGTGGTGGCGCCGTCGTGCACTTCGCCGGTGCGATGGATCGTGCCGGTCTTGAAGAGCAGGCGTTCGGTGAGCGTGGTCTTGCCGGCATCGACGTGCGCAATGATGCCGAGGTTGCGCCAACGGCCGACGGGAATGGTGGATTCGCGGGTGGTGGTACTCATGGCTAACGGTTCCTGATGGGTCGCCAGGGGCTCGATGGTTCGTCGAGCGAGGCACTCCCCGATCCTGTTACCGCCGCCCCTGGCTGAGCGGGACGGTCAGGATCGAGGGTCGCGGCTGTTCTTCATGGCACGCTGCTCCGGTGAGGACGTTCAGATTCGAGGCAAAAAAAAGCACCCTCGCGGGTGCTTGTCGTGTTCTTCGAGGCCGGAGTGCCGTTACGTGAACGACACGCCGCCAGGCATGAGACGCGCGCACCCGCGACGCGCCCATGGGGCGATCGGTGTGACGAACATCAAATCATGCTTGCAGCGGAACATGGCTGGGCTCTCTTGGTGAGGGGGAGATGCTACGCCCCGCCGGTGAGGGCCGGCAAGGTCGTCGCGTCTTCGCTGGGCCCTAGTTAGGGACGCCCGGGCAGGTTTCAAGGGGCGGCAGCCGCCTGGAATACAAAG
>NZ_JBFUJE010000862.1:0-1117 GCF_056401535.1 Luteibacter sp. P4_E6
GCCGCTAGGCCAGCAGGATATTCACGCCCAGGGCCACGCCATCGAAGTGYGCCTTTACGCCGAAGATCCGGAAGCGAATTTCCTGCCGGGCTCCGGCCGCCTGCAGTCGCTCAACCTGCCGACGCCGTCGCGCCATGTCCGTCTCGACGGTGGCGTGATCGCCGGCGACACCGTAACGATTTTCTACGACCCGATGATCGCCAAACTCATCGTCCACGACCGCAATCGCGAGCAGGCACTTGAGCGGCTGCGCGAAGCCTTGGCCGTCATCGACATCGTCGGACCGAAATCCAACGTGGGATTTCTCGAGCGGCTTGCACGTCATCCGGCCGTGGTCGAGGGTCGCATCGACACGGGCTATCTCGATCGCCACCTTGAGGAATTCCTCACCGGTGACAGCGTCGCGGACAGCACCGAGCTGTTCGCCGCGGCGACCGCCGTGCTGATGGCCGATGAACTCGCGCAGCAAGGCGCCGCAGCCGACCCGCATTCGCCCTGGGCCAGTGCCGACGCATGGCGCATCGGTCATTCGGGCAAGCGCGTCGTCGCCCTGATGGAAGGAAACGTGCGCCACGAGATCGACGCGCACGGCCATGGTGGCAACTATGACCTTCGTAGCGGCGACGCCTCCTGCACGGTGGCTGGCGCGCGGCTGGGTAGTGACGTGCTTTCGGCACGCTTCAACGGCCAGGCACGGCGTCTACCGCTTGGCCTGCTTGGCGTTCGGATCCGCGTGCACGACGAAGCCGGTCGTCGCTGGAACTTTGAGCGTGCCCCCGCCTTCGCATGGGCCGGCGCGAAAGGCGCAGCTGCCCGTCATCTCGCCGCACCGATGCCGGGACGCATCGTCCTGGTCCGCGCCGCCGTCGGCGACGTGGTAGAGGAAGGCCAGGAACTGCTGGTGATGGAAGCGATGAAGATGGAACTCGCCTTGAAGGCGCCGCGCGCCGGCACCATCGAATCGATATCCGCCGCGCAGGGCGATTTCGTCGACGCCGACGCGATCCTCGTGCGCTTCGCCGAATCGGCCTGAACGGGATGTCCATGAACGCATCGAACCACGTACGCATCGTCGAGGTCGGTCCCCGTGACGGCTTGCAGAACGAGAAGGCCATGC
>NZ_JBFUJE010000863.1:0-1116 GCF_056401535.1 Luteibacter sp. P4_E6
CACGCTGCGGACGCCTGGACAAATGCAGCATCGATAGCCTGCGTCACTCGATCTTGGCTATCCGCAAGACCCACCCACAGCGGGAGCCGAATCAACGTGTCACTCACTCTCTGAGTTACCGGCAATGCTCCATGTGAGCGGCCGTACTTCTGGCCGGCGGGGGAGGTGTGAAGCGGAATGTAGTGAAAGACAGCTTGGACTTGTTGCTCCTTCAGTGCCGCAATGAGCTGGGTCCGAGCAGGCAGGCTCTCCATGAGGAGGTAGTACATATGGGMGTTGTGCGTACAGTCCGCGGGGAGAACGGGCCTGCGGGCCGGGTGCCCGGCCTGGGATGCCCAAGCTTCATACCGCGACCAGATTTCCATGCGCCGATCCGTTATCTCCTTCCCGTGTTCCAGCTGTGCGTATAGAAAGGCAGCTGTGATCTCGCCTGGCAGGAATGAAGAGCCGAGGTCGACCCATGTGTATTTGTCGACTTGGCCTCGAAAAAATCGGCTGCGATTCGTTCCCTTTTCGCGAATTATTTCTGCGCGTTCCGCAAGGCGTTCGTCATTGATCAGTAGAGCCCCGCCTTCGCCAGAGATGACGTTCTTCGTCTCGTGGAAGCTCAGTGCGCCCAAATGCCCAATTCCGCCGAGCGGTCGACCATCGTAGGTGGAGTGGATTCCCTGGGCGGCATCTTCGACGACGAAAAGGCCGTGCCGATCTGCAATGTCCATGATGGCGTTCATGTCGCAAGCGACGCCAGCGTAGTGAACGACGCAGATAGCCTTTGTGCGCGACGTGATCGCCGCCTCCACGAGTCTTTCGTCGAGATTGAGCGTGTCTTCGCGAATATCAACGAACACGGGGACCGCACCACGGAGCACGAATGCGTTCGCCGTCGATACGAAGGTGTACGAAGGCATAATGACTTCGTCGCCCGCTTCGAGGTCAAGCAGGATAGCCGCCATCTCCAGTGCTGCGGTGCATGAATGCGTTAGCAATGCCCTCCGCGCGCCCGTTAGCTCTTCGAGCCATGAGTGGCACGCTTTCGTGAACGGACCATCACCAGATAGATGCCCATTTGCATGGGCTTCGGCGATGTAACCAAGCTCGCTTCCGGTCATGTATGGC
>NZ_JBFUJE010000864.1:0-1113 GCF_056401535.1 Luteibacter sp. P4_E6
GCAAGCACTCAATCGCCGCTGAAGCGGCTCCCACAAGGAGCCACCTCCTTGCAAGGCCTTATTCGCCGCGCATGCGCACGTCGTCGGCCATTTCCTTGTTATCGCGCTGCTTCTCGCGCTCGGCATCGAAGAACTGCTGCACCTTGAGGCAGACATCCCAGGTGCCGATTTCGCTGGCTGCGGAGACCAGGAACCAGGGATCCTTCCACTCCAGGCGGGCGACGATATCGTCCGCCACGCGATGAAGCTCGGCTTCGTCGGAGAACACGTCGGATTTATTGATCACCAGCCAGCGCGGGCGGGTAACCAGCTCGGCGTCGAATTCAGCCAACTCTTTCTCGATCGTGCGGACCTGCTCAACCGGGTCGGAACCGTCGATCGGCTGGATATCGACCACGTGCAACAGCAGGCTGGTACGCGAGACGTGACGCAGGAACTGGATACCCAGGCCCGCGCCTTCGGCCGCACCCTCGATAATCCCGGGGATATCGGCGATCACGAAGCTCTGGTCGTAACCGATGCGCACGACACCCAGGTTCGGGTGCAGCGTGGTGAACGGGTAATCCGCCACCCGCGGCGTCGCCGCCGATACGGCACGGATAAAGGTGCTCTTGCCCGCATTCGGGAAGCCCAGCAGACCGACATCCGCGAGCAGGCGCATCTCGAGCTTGATGTCGCGGACTTCGCCCGGCGTGCCAGGGGTGAATTTGCGCGGAGCGCGGTTGACCGAGCTCTTGAAATGGATATTGCCAAGGCCGCCACGACCGCCCTGCGCAACCTTGAGACGCTGGCCGTGCGCCGTGAGATCGCCGATCACTTCGTCGGTATCGACGTTGATCACGATGGTTCCGACCGGCACGCGAACCTCGGAATCGTCGCCGCCCTTGCCGTACATCTGGCTGCCCATGCCGCCCTGCCCGCGCTCGGCCTTGAAGGCACGCATGTGACGGAAGTCGACGAGCGTGTTGAGACCTTCGTCCGCCACGAGCCAGACCGAACCGCCATTGCCGCCGTCACCACCATCGGGGCCACCGAACGGAATGAATTTCTCTCGACGGAAGCTGACGCAGCCGTTGCCGCCGGTACCGGCCGTGACCCTGATCTGTGCTTCGT
>NZ_JBFUJE010000865.1:0-1110 GCF_056401535.1 Luteibacter sp. P4_E6
CATCAGTAACTGATCAACCCCTCAAGCACACCTCAAACCCGCCCTCGTGGCGGGTTTTTTTATGCCCGGAGAAACCCCTTGGACCGCAAAATCGTATATCCCGGACAGATTCCGCTCGAGACGGACCTGCTTGGCACCAACCAGTCGGCAATGGTCGGCTTGGGCAAGCTTGCTGCGGCAGTGCTCGGAATTGGTGGCGTCGTTTCAGGCCTCACCGTGGGTCCCAACTCGCCGGCGGCATTGAACGTCATCGTTGCGGCCGGCGAGATCTACTCGCTTCAGAACCTGGAGGCGACGGCGTATAGCTCGCTGCCTGCCGATACCACGCACACGTGCATCAAGCAGGGCATCCAGCTCGATCCTGTAACGCTCCCATGCCCGGCTCCAACGACTGCCGGTTTCTCGATCAATTACTTGATCGAAGCGGCGTACGCCGACGCCGATATCAATGCCACGACGCTCCCGTATTACAACGCGAGCAATCCGACGCAGGCGTACAGCGGACCGAACAACACGGGTGCTCAGCAGGCAACCATTCGCGCCGGACAAGTACAGCTGCAGGTGAAGGCTGGCGTCGCCGCGGCTACGGGTTCACAGACGACACCAGCGACGGATGCCGGGTTCATTGCCCTGGCAGTGGTCACCGTCGCGAACGGACAGACAACGATAGTAGCGGGGAACATCGTTGCCTCCGTCAGCACGCAGGTGATGACGCAGTCGCTCGCCRCACAGATCAACGCTCAGTCGGTAGGACGCCTACTCAACACGCAGGTTTTCACTTCATCGGGGACCTACACTCCGTCCCCTGGAACGAAGAAGGTCCGCATTACCGTCATCGGTGCGGGTGCAGGCGGTGGCGGCACCGCGGCCGTCGTCGCTGGTCAGGCGAGCGCCGGCGTCGCCGGTGGCGGTGGTGGCTATGCGATCTCAATAGTTTCGAGCGGATTCAGCGGGCAGGCCGTCGTGGTTGGTCAGGGCGGCGCGGGCGGTAGCGCTGGTGCCAATGCGGGAACCACGGGCGGGACTTCGTCCTTCGGAACGGTTGTCGCCACCGGAGGCAACCCAGGTTCGGGAACGGCATCGGTGCCGGTATCAAGCCCGACATTGGTG
>NZ_JBFUJE010000866.1:0-1103 GCF_056401535.1 Luteibacter sp. P4_E6
ACGTGACGCAACAACAGCGCCACGGCACCCGCGGGTTGGCGGCGAGCAGTTGCCGCACCCGTGCGGCCGACTGGCTAACCTGGCTGGCCTTCTGCGCACATTACGACCGGGTCGTGTTGCCGGCACGCTTTGACGATGTGCGCGAGCTGCTCGACCAATTGGTCGCCGCCGGACGGAAGAAGGCCACGCTCGAGCACCTGCTCTGGTCGCTGGCGGACATCCACCGCCGCCACGGCTGCCCGAATCCGATGGACGGCGCGATCGCTCGCGACTACTGGCGCGACCTGATCCGTGAGCAGCTCGACGGCGAGCAACGCCAGGCCGCGCCGATGACGCTGGAGTTGCTTGATCAGCTGATCGCTTCGCTGCAAGCGGAGGCGGTGACTGTGCGCCGCGTTGCCCCGGCCCTGCGAGCCTTAGCGGAAAATGCGCAACGGCGGCGCCGGGCGCGCGACGTGGCGATGCTGCACGTGGCCTACGATCTGATGATGCGCTCGGCGGAACTGGTCGCTATGGAATGGGCACGCATCGTGGCATTACCGCAGGGCGGCGGTACGTATCGGCTGGGCAAAACCAAGACCGATCAGGCCGGCGTGGGACGCACCCTGTATTTGCGTCCGGCGACGGTGGCCGCACTTGAGGCCTGGCGGACGCAGTCGTCGCAGGGTGAGTTCGTTTTCCACGCGGTCGCCGATGACGCACAGCTCGATCCGACCGCGGCGCCCAGCGCAACGGTCGGAATGCAATGGCAAGCGCGTCGTGCGCAGGCCCAACAGCGCGAACAGCGCCCGCTGGGCACGCGCGAGGTGAGCGCGATCTTTCGGCGCGCCGTGGCCCAGGCGGGCCTGGACTTGGACCTACATTGGCTTTCCGGGCACTCCGCGCGGGTGGGCGCGGCGCAGGACATGGTCCGCGCGGGCTCGTCGACGGCTCAGGTGCAACTGGCCGGGCGCTGGGCCAGCGAGCGGATGCCAATCCGCTACGCGGAGCGTGTGCTTGCTCAAGATGCCGGCGAAGATCGCTTTGCCAAACTGGCAGCCATGCAGCGACGCCGCACCGAATTTTAGTCATGGCGTAGCGCCTGCGTTGGCAGAGAGAGTGGG
>NZ_JBFUJE010000867.1:0-1101 GCF_056401535.1 Luteibacter sp. P4_E6
GCATTGCTGTTTGTAGCCCCGTCAAGCAACGCAACGGCTACTGATGACATTGTTGTCTGCACGTCCTTGCCTGCAAATGCGTCGTTGATCAGGACGGGTGGGGGCCACAAAATCATATTTACCGTGGCAAATCCAGCTGACGCCGCCGTTGACCTAACCGCTTATTACTTCGATTCAGGCATGCTTCGACTGAGCGCGGTAGAGAAAGAAAACAACCAATCTTTGCGTACGTTGGCACCCATAGTGTCGCCAGGCGTTGCGCCGATCAGAATTCGAGCCAAAGAGAATTTTGTTCTGGAGTTCGACCTGGCATCCATCTTTCCCGACTTGGAATCGGTGCTCATGCGGTCGGCTGTCGCCGTCTCCTGGAGACTCAAGCTGAACCCAGAACCGGGCTGTTTCTCGGAGATTGTCGAGACTAGCCTCACCATTCCGAAGAGCATCGCAACCCCCTGATTGGAGTCGAACAGGCTCTTTCAGACGCGATGCATTTGCGCAGTCACTTTACACCGGCAGCCATCCGGGCACGCATCGCCATGCTTTGCAGATAAAGCCAGTCGTAGCTTTGTGCCAAAGGAATCGAGCGCGACCTGTAAGAGATACCGGGGATAGACGGCCAGTGTCGACTCACCATGGTTTCCCAGCACGTCCCCTCCCCCGACCGAAAGACACAAGTCATCGGCTGGACTGGGTAGATCGTAATCCCCGGCCTGCTCAGGGGAGCCTGGTGCATCGACGTCCCCCCGCCTTGAGTAGCGGTTCGGTTTGAGTCCGGGATTTACTGTAACTGTTTTGCGTAGGCGGCGGGCGTCAGCCCGCCCAGTGCCATCTTCGGTCGTTCCTCGTTGTATTCACGGCGCCAGTTTTCGATCTCGGTTCGCGCGTGCAGCAGGCTGGGAAACCAGTGCTCGTTGAGGCATTCGTCGCGTAGCCGTCCGTTGAATGATTCGATGTAAGCGTTCTGGTTCGGCTTGCCGGGCTCGATAAGCCGCAGCTGCACGCCACGGTCGTGAGCCCAGGCGACCATGGCCGCGCCACAGAACTCCTTTCCGTAGTACCTTCCGAAGCATGATTTAGTGGGCAGCCATCGTCGACGAGAGC
>NZ_JBFUJE010000868.1:0-1100 GCF_056401535.1 Luteibacter sp. P4_E6
AGAACTTGGATGTCTGCAGACACCAAATCCTTGACAACAATATTTGCTGCGTAGGCGTCTTCAATCGGTACGGCGCGTGACGGGCCGTGATCGGGCTCGTCACAGCGAACCCTTGAGATGGTGATGGGTGACTTGGCCGGCATGCTTGAGCGCAGGGTCGGAACGGCCTTGAGCCGGAAGCGGTGTGCAACCTCGTTCGTAGTCATGGTGCCTTCTCTCGCTTCAGGCGCGACCAGGTGTGCATCGAAGGTCGACTAGTCCTTTTCCGGGATTGACGGCGTTTCGCCGCTCCTGCCAGGGTAAAGGCACACAGGGTGAAGCCTATCCCCCCAACATTGGCAAACGATGTCGATGGGCATGATTCGGCAAAAGTGTTTCTCAGTCAATCCGCCTACGGGGCTACTGCCATAGCCGTGGGTTGGGATGCGTTGTTCGGGTAAATCACCCCTCTGACGCTCATCCGATCCATCAGATGTCGCCGCTTGCCTGTCCTACACATCCGCCCCGGAGTCCAGATCGGATCAAGCATCCATATCGTGTGACCTGACCCGATGGGAGTCGCGGACGTTGTCTTGCCTGTGCGATCCATTGGACGTACTTGTGACACGCTTTACTGAATATAGGTGCGTTAGGGGTTCGCCGTCTTCTACCAAGGCGACAGCTTTGGTCTTGCGGGCGTGCGTGGAAACCGAGAGGCGTCGAAGCGGCACGGCGTAGAGGCCGTTCCAAGTACGTTGGCCAGCAGCCCGACCACCGCTGCATGCCACAGGCCTTCGATTRAAGCGGCCGTCGACATTCAGCGGGAAGTCCAATGATAATGATGCGCATATACAGCAACCGCCCGATCAGCGTGTATCGTTGGCATCCCCCTTTATCCTTGGTGCGGAACAATGCCTCATGCCTGGTATCGGTTCCCGTCTTCGCCCAAGCGGTTTGAAAAATTACTATCGAGCTACGGCCGACTGAGCCAAGCTGCGGTGCTTTGCGTTATGTTCGCATTGCTGCCAGCACCTGCTATGGCCGGACAGTCCGCCACGCCAGCCGCGACGGCGATATTGCCAGATCAGGCACCTCCTATTGCCGTATGCGCAGGTTGTCAT
>NZ_JBFUJE010000869.1:0-1098 GCF_056401535.1 Luteibacter sp. P4_E6
ACAGGGGACAACTCATGACTTATCGCGCCACGAAGGCCACACCGTGGCTTGCCCGCTTGCTTATGTCGCTCACGATCATCAGCTTGTCTGCGTGCTCCGTTCCCCGCTCCGTCAAAGAGGGCGGCACGATCCCTGGTCAGCAGCTGATCCCCGCCAAGAAGGTTCTGGTCCTCGCCATTAAGGATGGACAGGAGCAGGGACAGCCGCCAGCCGTTGGCAGCGGCGCCGGTCTGGCTGCCGCACTGAGGAAGGCTCTCGTAGGTCACAACATCCCGGTCGCGATCACGGCAGACTCGACGGTCGAGCAAGGCTTTGCCGACGCCGCTCGCAATGACTCCGCATACGTGATGCGGGCCACGATTACGCACTGGGAAGACAACGCGACAGCTTGGTCAGGGAAGGGCGATCAGCTCTTCATCTCGGTGGAGCTCTACGACGCGAGCTCACACCAACTGGTCGCCGCCGCCACCCACAAGCGGACCGCGACCGGCGCTACGTTCGTGTCAGGTACCCCAGATCGCTTCGTGGATGAGGTTTCCACGGGCGCGCTTGGGAAGATCTACGGTTGGCCAACGCCGAAGTGACGGTTCAGATAACAATCGCATTATGGATTGGGCTTGAAGTCCTCCAGAAGATACGACCGATGCGTATGAGCCGAAAAACAGAGATGTGTGAATGAACAAGATCGTTGTACTTCAAGGCGCTGGAAACCGTGGCAAGAGCACGACCCTGAAAATTGTCTACGAGCATCTCCTGAACAAATTCAGCCTTCTTGCTGAAGAACGTGTTACTTCCGGTGGCCGTGCAATGTATCGACTGGACGTGCGCTCCGACGTGCGAGCGATATTCTCTGTAAATGGAAAGTACGTTGGAATCGAGAGTCAAGGTGATCCAAACAGCCGTTTGAGGGACAGCCTAGATTTCTTTCAGCGGAAGCGGTGCGATCTTATTATCTGCGCTACAAGGACGCGCGGTGATACTACAGATATCGTTC
Source organism: Luteibacter sp. P4_E6 (assembly GCF_056401535.1). Lineage (NCBI taxonomy): Bacteria > Pseudomonadati > Pseudomonadota > Gammaproteobacteria > Lysobacterales > Rhodanobacteraceae > Luteibacter > Luteibacter sp. P4_E6. The sequence goes on from NZ_JBFUJE010000869.1 coordinate 995, forward strand.
GAGCACTCGATCCTCCATACTCCATTGAATGGGTCGCAAAGTCGGTAGCTGTAGGCGATGCTTCTCAGCATCAGTGCAACAGCAGAGACGCGGCGACGATAATT
>NZ_JBFUJE010000870.1:0-1096 GCF_056401535.1 Luteibacter sp. P4_E6
GAGGTATAGGTGCCGGCGATAAGCCAGTAGATACCCACATGATCCAGTGTCCGAAGAATTCCCTGGACGCTGTGGTGCTGGAGCGCGTGATAAAGCGTCGACGCGGTGTAGAGGAAAATCAGTGTGACCCCATAGAGCGCACTGGCGAACACGGCAACGGACCCCGCGTACACCGCCGCTTTCGCAACCAGTGCGACGAGCCCGGCGATGCTGAGCCCTATGGCCACCCCATGGACGACGCAACTGCCCAGTTCGTCGACGCGCGCGTGAGGCACCAGGGCGGCGCTTGAATTCGTAGCCATCTGGAAAACCCGATCGAAGGCAAGGTGTCATCTTGCCAGCGCGGCATTGCAATTGATGCTGCCCCGCCTGCGTGGGGCCTGCGCACTGACACCTTGCCCTTCCTCAAGCATTTTCGGCAAACCTACCCCAACCGTGACGTGCTTCCAGCCAATAAGGGGTTGGAACCATGGCATCCTTTAAAAGATAGCCGCGAACCACACTCACCATCGAAGGGAGCAGAGGCTTGAAAGGAAGCGCAGAGTGTGAGCTCACCGCTACGGCCGTCCACTGGCAAGCCTGGGGGCGGCACATGGCCGTTGCCGCGGCCTACATCGGCTTCTACGAACTTTGCCGCTACGTGTCCTTTCCGCAATGGATGCTGATGAGCGGCTTTCGCCTCACTTGCCTCTTGCTCCTTCCTCCACGTTACTGGCCGGCCATCGTCCTGGGCGAAGCCCTGCCCTTGCTCGAGAACGCTGTCGCATGGGGTCCGAAGTTCGGGATCGAGTGGGCGCTACTGGCCGCAGTGCCCATGACGCTCCTGTGGATACCCGCGCTGAAACCGCTGTGCGCGCGCTGGCCGATTCATGACGCCGAGGGCCGCCCGAACATGACGGCGATCCTGATGGCCAATCTGGTCACGGCCATCATCACCGCCGCGTCCACCACCGTCAGCCTCGTCCTGGCATTACGGCATAACCCGGGCCAGTGGCCCGACGTGGTACCTGGGGACTACTTCTTTGCCTATCTGCTCGGGGCGTATCTGGGCGCACTGACTCTGACGCCGGTTGTTCTGGCCCTGCATGAGCGGTTC
>NZ_JBFUJE010000871.1:0-1093 GCF_056401535.1 Luteibacter sp. P4_E6
ACCTCGATGAGGGCAATCCCGGGTATCAACAAAACGAACCCGCCGTCTCGCGCATTACCGGACAGGCGCACGACATAAAGCACGGGTCTCATCTCGACTGGCGCCTGAAAGCGGCGGATCCACCCTACGACTCGCTAATCGAGCTAACAGGCGCCTACGGCGTGGGCCCCATCAGTGAGACCAGTGACGTGGACGTGGTCGCCCTGCAAATTGCGAGAATCGAAGGAAATTCGTCGATTCACGAGCTCCGGGCAACCATTGCGCTACTTCTTTATCGGGGAATGGATGCGGCCCTTTCAAAAATTGGATACAGGGTCATCTCGCAGTCCGGTGTGGTCCGGCGGGGCGTAATTCGCGGCGAGGAGCTGGCATGGAGCGACCAGGACAGGCTCATCCGGGGTGAGGCCACCATGGACCTGGAACCGGGGGAAATTGTGCATACCTATGCGGTTTATGGGGACAGGGCTCAGCATCAGTACTGGATCGTCGACCCGGCCCACACCCAGAACCCACGGCGTTCGGCTTACGAGGCTGCGGACGAAGGGCTTGCTATGCTTCGGGGCTGGCTGAGAGGCGAAGGCAAGAAGAAGGCGGACGATTTCGAGTTTGCCGTCAGCACCCTCGCCTGGCTTCTTGGTTTTGCGACACTTCACTATGAGTGTAAGAAGGTTTCCGCGTCGCCTGACATTCTTCTTGCGTGTGATTCCGGGCTCATCGTAGCCGAGTGCACCACGGAGACCTTCACGCCCGAAAAGACGGCCAAGCTCGTCAAGCGTGGCGTCGAAATTGGACAGCGACTTGGCGCGTCCGGGCACGGCAGCCTGCCGGTCCGGTGCGTTATCGCCAGCAGTGCGTCGGAAGCAGCGTTGAAGGCGCAATACGGCGACCTGGGGGATGTCATCCTGCTTCCCAGAGAATCCCTGCTGAGGCTCCTGGACAGGACTGTGCAATTTCCAAACGCAAACGCGCTGTTTGCGGAAGTGCTGACGGCGCCGCCCGGTGACGCAGGGGCGGGCGTGGCTTAAGGCTTCGTCTTCAACCGTATCCACGGCCCCTCCAGACAACTGGGCGACGGTGGCGAGCGGTTGACACG
>NZ_JBFUJE010000872.1:0-1089 GCF_056401535.1 Luteibacter sp. P4_E6
AGCCGTCCGCCCTGGCCCATCGCCAATGCCCTCGCTAGCCTGCGCAAGCAACAGCCCGAGGGCTGGCGACCCGCCCAGGCCACGACCGGCCCTGGCGTGCGCATGGAGGGAGAAAAGGCCCTGGTCACGCCAGTAGGGCCCTTCGACTGGACCCGGGTCATCCTCTGGGTGGTGCTCGCCCTGGGCGTGCTGGTGGTCGGCGGCATGGCCGTCAGCCTGCTGCGGAAGCCGCCCACCGGGCCGCGTGAAGCGCCTTGAGCCCGCCTGCACGGTGAACGCGCGATAATGCGCGCTCACCGTCGGCACCGAGTCCCATGTCTTTTCAGTCCCCCGGCCTTTTCGCCGAACCCGAAGCCCTGAAGCCCCTGGCCGAGCGCATGCGTCCGCGCAGCCTCGACGAAATCGTCGGGCAGCAGCGCGTGGCTGGCGAAGGCAAACCCCTGCGCCGTGCGCTCGAAGCAGGCAAGGTGCACTCCATGATCCTGTGGGGACCGCCCGGCTGCGGCAAGACCACGCTGGCCCTGCTCGTGGCGCGCTATGCGGACGCGGATTTCCGCGCGATCTCCGCGGTGATGAGTGGCCTGCCGGACGTGCGCAAGGCGCTGGCCGAAGCCGAAGGCAACTTCGCGCAGGGTCGCCGCACCGTGCTGTTTGTCGACGAGGTGCACCGATTCAACAAGGCCCAGCAGGATGCCTTCCTGCCGCACATCGAGCGTGGCGTCATCATCTTCGTCGGCGCCACGACGGAAAATCCCTCGTTCGAACTCAACTCCGCGTTGCTGTCGCGTTGCCGCGTGCACGTGCTGGACTCGGTCAGTCCGGATGACATCGTCGCCGCGTTGCGTCGCGCACTGGCCGATAGCGAACGCGGGCTCGGCGACCTCGACCTTTCGGTCGAAGACGCCTCGCTACGTATGATCGCCAGCGCCGCGGACGGCGACGTACGTCGTGCACTCACGCTGCTGGAAATCGCCGCCGAGCTCGCCGAGGGCGGACACATCGACGACGCCACGCTCGAGCAGGTACTCGCCGATCGTACGCGTCGCTTCGACAAGAGTGGCGAGCAGTTTTACGACCAGATCTCGGCAC
>NZ_JBFUJE010000873.1:0-1081 GCF_056401535.1 Luteibacter sp. P4_E6
GGCGTATTCGGTGCGGTTGGCCTTCGCAGTGAAGCGGATCAATTGCGGCGAGCTGTTGCCTGGCACCTGGGTCGGGGCCGCACCGGCGTACATGTCGTCCAGCGTGATCTGGTCGGTTTCGTCGAGATTGACCCAGGCCGTCGATGTCGATGTGGCGCCGCAGGCAGGAACGACGTTGTCGTAATTGTACGCAGGCAACGCGTCATAGCCGAAGGACGTGTTGGGATTGTTGACATAGCCCGGAGGCACGCCCTTGCCAGGGAAGATTTCCACCTTGCTGCGAAAGGTTTCCCATACGAGGGGGCCATCGCAGCTCGGGTCGCCGAACAGGCACTTCGTATTGGGTGTATCGCGCTGCCCGTTGAAGCCGGACTGATTTACCGCTGGCCAGTTGAGGGCGATGAATTCCTGCCAGGCGAACGCAGCCGCTTGAGAGAGGACGGCCTTCTGCGCGCCGCCGCCGGAGGCGTTCAGTTCCTTCGGAACGTTGCTGTCGATCGTGATCGGAGCCGCGGCAGCCGCGGTACCGGGCGATGAATCGCTCGCGGGCGACGCATGCAGGTTTTCGGATGGCCAAACGACGGACATAGCGAGGCTTAGCGACATGGCTGTCGCCAGGACGATACGGATATTCATGTCTTTTTCCCTGTCTTCGGTCGCGCATCACATGGGATGGCGTGCATCACACAAAGTGCTTGCGTGGCGTAGCAGTAACATGCGTGTGGAACGCAAACAAGCGAGCGTGAAGAAGTCGTCGCTTTTTGCTTATAAGTCTTTTGCGGGGTCGGCGGATGTGTAGGAAATGCCCTACACAGTCGCAAGTTTGCGTGCTGCTACTCCACGACAGTGGGCTCGGCCTGCGAATACGCAACCTTCCCCTGCCGAAGCGATTCAACCAGAGCGGTCACTTCGCGAATGACTAGCTCCGGTCGATCCACATGGATGTAGTGGTCGCTGCCCCTGGCGATGACGCGACGGCTGATGGGTGAAAGTGCCTTGCTCTCTTCCTGCATTTGGTTCCAGACGACGGAGTTCGCCTTGGCGACCTCCGGTGGCCAGTTCGGCGGCATCGATGCCGGTG
>NZ_JBFUJE010000874.1:0-1079 GCF_056401535.1 Luteibacter sp. P4_E6
CGGTAGCCCTGATAGCGGCGCTCGAATTCGCGCGCCTTGAACGGAAGCTCGGCCTCATTCGTGCTGCACAGGGCGTACCAGCCTCCCATCTCGTCCAGCACGACGTGAATCAGAGGATCATCGAAAGCCACGGAACGCATGCGGCCAACGGAGCCGATGGCCTTCAGCACCTTCGCCCAGGCGGTCATGCCCTGCGTTGCCGTCGATCCCTCGATCAACTTCACGACATCGGCGACCTTGGGCGCCCACTGGCCGTTGTCCGGGTTCTGCGCGTGCAGGCTGAAGGCGCGCGACACGTCCTCAAACTCGAACCGCTTCAGCGCATCCCAGAAGATGCTAAGCATGAACAGCGATGCTTCCTTGCCGTAGTACGCCATGGCGGCCGTCAGCAGATCGGCGAATCTTGTGCTTTCGTTTTCTTGCATCGTCGTGGCCAAGTCAGCGTTGATTTTGCGAAGCGGCGGATTGCTCAGCGAGCCACTCATCGGCGACGCGCTTGTTGCGTTCTTCCAACTGCTGCTGTTTGCCTCTCGGGCCGAAAGCTCCGGCCACCACCACGTCCTGCGTGACGGTTGGGACCTGATCATTCCAACGTTCGCCGTTGAGGTAGGTCGAACCGTAGGGAATGAACTGGCCGCCTTTTTCAAGCCACTTCGGAGTCTTCGATTGCAGGGCCAAGGCCGCGAGGATCGTCGCAAGAAGGTCAGCGGTTGGCTTGAGCTTCACCCAGGCTTTGGCGGCATCCTTGCGACCTTCCTTCCGGGGATACGCTGCCCAGAACTCATCGAACCGATCCGTCGCATCGATCGCGTCCGCGTTGTGACGGTTGCTTTCCTTGACGGTTAGTGACGGTTCTTGACGGTTAGACGGCACCTGCTGCGGGGGTTGGCGCGGCATCTGCGGGGGTTGGTGCATCTCCTGCGGGGGTTGCTGCGCAGTATCTGCGGGGTGCATCTCCTGCGGGGTGCACGACGTGCGGGGGTTGCCACCTGCGTTTTCCGGATTAGTCACTCGCTTGTTCAAGCAGAGCGGCGCATCAATCACGCGAGTGAGAAGCTCGGTTTCGGCCACGTTCGCTT
>NZ_JBFUJE010000875.1:0-1079 GCF_056401535.1 Luteibacter sp. P4_E6
GATCAGATCCATCGGGAAGATGTTCTGGTGTTCGTCCGTATTCACGGCGACCAGCACTACCGGCTTCGGGCACAGGTAGGCGACCATCAACTGCTGGACCGCGACAGGATCCGTGTTCAGTCCATTTGACGCTCGATTCTTCAGCATCAGGCGGTTCTGAAGCCAGGCATTCCATGTGCGTCGCGGCCAGCTGAGACAGTAGTGTCCGCCGGATGCGACGCGATAAAGGGCGAGTGATGTTGCCTCGATCTCCAGAGGGTCCCTCACCAGATGAAGAACACCCAGGAGTCTCTTGGTCGTGTTGTCACGATATTCGAGGGAAGCATGCTGGCCCGCATCGACACTCGTCGCGATCACCAGCGGATTGAGCGATGCCACGGTAAGGTCGGCCGTGACATCAGCCGACGAGCCCTCCCAGCGCAAGGTCGCGGTGACGGCATGCTGCGGCGGAGCGAGCGCTATCGTCGCCCACTGCGGTAGCGGTCGCACAAAGGGCCTTATCCAGTCCTTCCACATGTCAAAGCCGCCGGAACAACAGGAACATATAAAGTTTGGTGGCCAATCCGAGACCCCGCGGATCCAGACGTTCGAGCCGGAAATGAGGAGCGGCGGCACGCGCCACCGCACTCGGGGTGAAACGGTGGATACGGCTTTCACTGGGGATGCCGTAGCTACCGTCCCGGATCAGGTTCAGGAGGTTCGCCCGCCACCAGGAGTAGCGGGCGTCGCCCAGGTAGAAAGGATTCAGCATGCTGGCCAGGACAAAGCCGCCCGGTTGGACCACACGGGYGAGGTCCTCAAAAAGCGCCGCCTGGTCGGGAATGTGATTAAGGACCGCGAAGTTCGCCGTGACCCCGTGGACCTTGCAGGTGAGGGGCAACGACACGGTAGTCACGGTATCGCGGGCGATTTCGTCCTGGCAGTGCGTCGCCAGGTAGCCCTTCATGGCATCGGACGGCTCGTAAACGAACGTCCGATGCCCATGAGCGGCGAATACCTTTGCATCGATACCGGTTCCTGCGCCGAAATCCAGCACGTCCGCTCCCTTGGGAAGCAGGTTCAGCGCCAGGGCCTGGAAC
>NZ_JBFUJE010000876.1:0-1075 GCF_056401535.1 Luteibacter sp. P4_E6
CCAAGCGTCCGCACGACTACAGCGAAGAGCAGTATTTCAAGAGTGCCGAGGAAATGGAGGCGTTGTTCGCCGATATTCCCGAAGCGCTCGAGAACACCGTGGAGCTGGCCAAGCGCTGCAACCTGGAACTGACCTTCGGCGAGTACTTCCTGCCGAACTTCCCGGTGCCCGAAGGCCATACGCTCGACTCGTTCATTCGCGCCCAGGCCCAGGCCGGTCTCGAAGAACGCCTTGCCGTCCATCCGCTCGCCGCAGGCAAGACGCGCGAGGACTATCAGGCGCGCCTGGATCGCGAAGTCGACGTCATCATCGGCATGGGCTTCCCCGGCTACTTCCTCATCGTGGCCGACTTCATCGGCTGGGGTAAGGACAACGGCATYCCGGTCGGMCCGGGCCGTGGTTCSGGTGCGGGCTCGCTGGTCGCCTGGGTACTCAAGATCACCGACCTGGATCCGCTCCAGTTCGAGCTACTGTTCGAGCGMTTCCTCAAYCCYGAMCGCGTSTCGATGCCSGACTTCGACATCGACTTCTGCMWGGATCGCCGCGAWGAGGTGATCGACTACGTGGCGCGCAAATATGGCCGCGACCACGTCAGCCAGATCATCACCTACGGTTCGATGGCGGCGAAGGCCGTGCTCCGCGATTCCGGTCGCGTGCTCGGCATGGGTTACGGCCAGGTGGATCGGCTCGCCAAGCTGATCCCCAACCGTCCGCTCGACCTCACACTGGGCGACGCGCTCGGCCGCACCGAAAAGTCGAAGAAAGAACCGGACCGCATCGTCAAGGAATTCTGCGACGTCTACGAGCAGGAGGAAGAGCCGCGTCAGCTGATCGATCTCGCGCTCAGCCTCGAAGGTCTCACCCGCAACGCCGGCAAGCACGCCGGTGGTGTCGTCATCGCGCCCACGCCACTGACCGATTTCGCACCGCTCTACTGCGAAGCGAGCGGTGAAGGTGTCGTTACCCAGTACGACAAGGACGACGTCGAAGCGGTAGGCCTGGTGAAGTTCGACTTCCTTGGCCTGCGCACGCTCACGATCATCGACTGGGCGGTCAAGGCGATCAACAAACGCCG
>NZ_JBFUJE010000877.1:0-1075 GCF_056401535.1 Luteibacter sp. P4_E6
CTGCGTATTCCTCCGAATTCGATCGAGGCCGAGCAGGCGGTGCTGGGCGGCCTCATGCTCTCGCCCGATTCGCTGGACAAGGTGGCCGACAAGCTCACCGACGACGATTTCTATCGTAAGGACCACCGCCTCATCTGGCGCGCCATCAACGAGCTCGCCAACAAGGGCATGCCCTGTGACGCGATCACGCTGGGCGAATGGTTTGTCGCCAACGACCTCTCCGAGATGGTCGGTGGCGCGACCTACCTCATGGAGCTGGCCAACTCGACACCCAGCGCGGCGAACATTGGCGCCTATGGCGACATCGTGCGCGAGAAGTCCGTGCTGCGCATGCTGATCGATGCCGGCACGTCCATCACCGAGGACGGTTTTCGTCCCGAGGGCAAGAGCGTCCAGGAAGTGATGGAGCTGGCCGAGCAGCGCGTGTTCCGCATCGCGGAATCCGGCGCGCGCGGCAAGAAGGACATCGTCTCCGTACGCGAAGCCGTGGGCGAGGCGTTCCGCATGCTGACCGAGCGCTACGAAAAGCGCGGCCAGCTCACCGGTATCTCCACCGGCTTTACCGATCTGGACGAACTGACCTCGGGATTGCAGCCGTCGGATCTCATCATCGTCGCGGCACGCCCGTCGATGGGTAAGACCGCTTTCGCGCTGAATCTCGCCGAAGCCGCGGCGATGCGCGGCAAGAAGGCCGTGGCGGTGTTCTCGATGGAAATGTCGGCCTCACAGCTGGCTTTCCGTCTGATCTCGTCGCTCGGTCGCGTGCATGCGCAGCATCTGCGTAACGGTGACCTCGCCGAGGAGGACTGGCCGCGCGTCACCTCGGCGATCACCATGCTGTCGGATGCCAAGATCTTCATCGACGACACGCCCGCCATGTCGCCGGTGGAAATGCGTTCGCGTTCGCGCCGCCTGCAGCGCGAGCATGGCCTGGGCCTGATCGTGATCGACTACCTGCAGCTGATGCAGGTGCCGGGCAACAGCGAGAATCGCGCGACGGAAATCTCTGAGATTTCCCGCGGCCTCAAGGCGCTGGCGAAGGAACTCAACGTGCCGGTGATCGCGCTGTCGCAGT
>NZ_JBFUJE010000878.1:0-1069 GCF_056401535.1 Luteibacter sp. P4_E6
GAGTACCGGATTGTGATTCCGGATGTCGTGGGTTCGAGTCCCATCGTCCACCCCACTTGCAACGTGCGATGTGTTTCAAAATGGGCCGTTAGCTCAGTTGGTAGAGCAGTTGACTCTTAATCAATTGGTCGTAAGTTCGAATCTTACACGGCCCACCATTTTGGAAGGCGCTTAGGGAAACCTAAGCGCCTTTTCTTTTTGTCCGTAATCTTCCCGAGGGTTGAGCGATGGATACCGGCAAGCCAGGCAAGCCGAGAACGCCGCGCCGCGATGGTCGTCCAGGCTCGGGCCTGCTGATCCGGCCACATGCCGGGGCGGAGACGCGGGTGAAGTCGGGTGGGCGGGCGGATAACCGTTCTGGCTCTGCTGGGACAAGGTCAAGCGGCCAGTCCGCCGCTCGACACGATCGAAGTCTTGAAGATCCAGAAATCTCGGAGTGACCGTCGCCTTCGCGGATCAGAAGACGCTGAAAGAATTTGCATCGTGCGCACATTGGTCTCCGCCGCATGTGGTCATTCGGGTGGGTGCTGTGCCTGCCGAAGGCATGAAACAGTTGACGTAGACGTCGCTGGTGCCAGAAACCCCGCCAGGTGTCGGGTCGCTGGCCGACTGGCGGCACCGATTGTCTATGACAAGGTCGCTGGTGACCRTGCTCGCGGAGTCGAGGCGATACGTCGATGTGCCACGGTGCACCGAGTTCTGATTTGCGGAGACAACATAGTTTCCGGGGGCGACCGCTTGTAGATAAGGGGCACGAATCCCTTTTGGAGTGGCAGCACTGGGGTCCACGGGAGATTCGGATCGACATGCTCCGCCTCCAAGCGTATCGGGGCTCAGCCTGATGACGCTGCCCCTGGAGACCTGTGAGCCAAAACTGGCGCAGATCCGTTCGTCGAGCTCCCGAGTGGCCCCGGGCTGAGAGCTGTGCAAGTACAGATAATCACCATTCTCGAGCTCGATTAGGTGCTGCTCGACGAGCACGTCCATCCCGTGCTCGTCCTTCAGGATCACTTGCCGAACGACGCGTTTTTCGCCCTCGGGCGAAATGCTTGCGCTTTGCTGAGTAACC
>NZ_JBFUJE010000879.1:0-1062 GCF_056401535.1 Luteibacter sp. P4_E6
CCCTCCGACCAACGGAAGCAAATCCTGTACTGGTCATTGACCCGGATGCTGTACTGCCCGAATCGATCGCCTTGCAACATCTCAAGTCGATTGCCAGGCGGCGCCCTCAGGATATCCAGCGTCGCTGCCGAATTTAGCTGAGCGAGCTTGCGCCTGATGACGGATTCGATACGGATGAAGCGCCGTACCCGATACCCCATGAAGAGCGCCTCAGCGTCTTGGTGCGCGAATGAAGCAATCATAAGTCAGCGGCTTATCGTTTGTCGATAAGCGATCATGACTGATTTTGTCAGTGCATACAGTCAGCGCACGGGGGCAAGCCTTGCGCGACCATCCTCGTCATACGTGGGCGTCGCCCGCACTCGCTCGCCATGCGGAAAAACGCACGTCACCGATCCAGTTGGCGGCACGGCGCGCCAGTCTTGCCGGCTCTTCTTCGCCATCGAAGCTCACGTCACTACGTACCAGGCGCGCGCTATCGAAGTTGTCGAATACGTTGACATTGACCACGGCATACAGCCTGCCATCGATAAGGCTCGTGCAGCAGGCGACAACACCGCACCGCGCGCAGACGCGGAAGTCCGCGGTTTCCGTGCCGAAGGTGTAATCCGAGACCAGGCCACCACCCCGGGCCCGAATGCTCAACGTTGCCAAGGCATTCGCTGTCCATACAGCCCCGTGCTTCCGACAGAACGTGCACGTGCATGCCCGGGCGGCAATCGTCTCGGCATGTTCGGGCCACACAAGCTCGAAGGTCAGGTTTCCGCAATGACAGCTACCGTGGATCAGCATGCTTCGTGCTCCTGCGGCTGATGGAAGAGGATTCACCCTACGCTCGCTTCGCCTCGGACGGCAAGGCCGGTTCTTCGAGGCTCAGGTCAACGCGTCGCGCGACCGACTCGGCGGCGCGGCGTGCAGACGACCCCAGGCCCGGCGCAACTGTCGTGCGGAGCCGAAACCCGAGCGTTCGGCCACCGCCTCCATATCCAGCCGGGACCCAGCCAACAACTCGCTGGCCAGGGCAACCCGCATGCGGTTCACGAAATCCGTCACGCTCATGCC
>NZ_JBFUJE010000880.1:0-1061 GCF_056401535.1 Luteibacter sp. P4_E6
AACCTGGGCCGCTCGTTCAATGCGTGGCCGTTCCTCGATCGCTCCACCGGTCGCAGCCGATCCGTTCCCATCGGCGGAAACTTCCAGGCCAACAACGGCGAGACACTGCGCCGCATGGCCGTGGACGGCCTGGGAATCGCACGGCTGTCGTCGTACCACGTGGAGCGGGACATCGCCGCAGGGCGACTTGTGCCGATCCTCGAGGACTTCAACGCGGGTGAACGGCAGGTCACTCATGCCGTCTTCGTGGGGCACGAACACCTGGCCACCCGCGTCCGCGCCTTCGTGGATTTTCTCGCCGAAAGGGTGCCGGCGTCGGAGGACTGGTATCGCCAGGACTGAACCGGCAGCCTAGACATGTAACGAACCAGAGCATGATCTTCACAAGACGGCCCGACGCGCACAGTCGTATGGTGGGTGTATACATGCTCGGCGCCGCCGTCGGCCCGACTGCCACGATTTTCTGGATCGCAACGCTTGAACGAGGAACCGCGCGTGGCCGAACAACCTGCACCCTCCACGGCGAATAGTCAGCCCGATTCGGTGATCGTCGCCTGCCCCGTCGACGCGGCGCTCAATCGCGTGCCGCGTGTCAGGATGGGACAAGACCCGAAGTGCGGCACGTGCCATAACAGTCTCTTTCCGGGCAGGGCCGTCGAGATGACGGCGGCGAACTTCGAGCGACATACGCTGAAAAGCGAGTTGCCGGTGGTCATCGATTTCTGGGCCGCGTGGTGCGGACCCTGTCGCACGATGAGCCCGAATTTCGAAGCCGCCGCGAAGGTGCTCGAGCCGCGCGTCCGCATGGCCAAGCTCGATACCGAAGCCATGCCGGAGGTGTCCGGCCGTTATGCCATCCGTAGCATTCCCACCATGATCATGATTCACAAAGGACGAGAAATCGCCCGTACATCGGGCGCCATGCCGACCCAGGCCATCGTGCAGTGGATCGGTAACGCGCTCTCTCAGGCTCACTTATGAAACGCATACTTCTACAGACCACCATCGAACCGACCGCGGACGACTGGAGCATCGCGCGCTTTTCACTGCTTCGTGAATTG
>NZ_JBFUJE010000881.1:0-1051 GCF_056401535.1 Luteibacter sp. P4_E6
ATCGAGAACACCGAACGGCGGCGTGACATGACGGGGCCGACGACGGTCGCCTCCGACAAGGCCATCGCGCCGCGCGTCGGGGGCTCGTCGGTCTTTCGTGCGTTCATCGCGAAGCAGCTCATTCCGGAGATCGGTCGCCGCTACAGGGTTAATGCCCATCGCGGCATCATTGGTGAATCGCTCGCGGGGCTGTTCTCAGTAGAGAGCTTCCTGCGTGAACCTGATTTGTTCGATACGGTCATCGCGATCAGTCCCAGCCTCTGGTGGAATGACGGGGCTTTGCTGCGCGAAGCACCCGCGCTGCTGAAGCACCAGCCACGCGGCAAGCGTCACCTGTTCCTTACCTCGGCGGACGAAGACAACATCGCGCCGAACGTAGCGAAGCTCGCCGCAATGCTGRGGTTGGAAGCACCGGCGGGCCTGGACTGGATCTACGTGCCGCGTCCGGAAGCACACCACGACACGATCTATCTCGCTTCGGAAAAGTTCGCGCTGCGTCGCGCGTTTCCTCCATCGAAATTTGCTGCTTCGACGCAGGACAATCAGCGACGGGTACTTTTCATCGGCAACAGCCTGACGTACGTCAACAATTTACCATCCGCCTTTGCGTCCCTGGCACCGGAAGGCGCGCACCTCAGCGTCGACATGATTGCGCGGGCCGGCGCGGCGCTCGAGGATTACGACCACGACCCGGTGGCGATGCGGGCGCTGGCGACCGGAGGCTATACGGACGTGATTCTCCAGGAGCGCGGTGGCAATGCCATGTGCGCACCCGGTTGCGAGAAGCGTCTGACGGCATTCGCCCGAACGGACCAGTCGACGGTCGCACTCGCTCGTGATGCGCGCGCCGCGGGCGCCCGCGTGTACTACCTGGGAACGTGGCAACGCGCCAACCGCGAGGTCAGCCAGAATGAGGTGAGGGGAGAGCGTCGTATCGCGGCGCTTGCGGGCGTGCCGTTGATCGAGTTCAGCGAAACGCGCCGGCGGCTCGTGGAGAGCTATCCGGAGGCCGCGTGGACGCACAAGGACGGCGAGCATCCCGGGCGCACGA
>NZ_JBFUJE010000882.1:0-1045 GCF_056401535.1 Luteibacter sp. P4_E6
GCACACGGTCACTGAACTCCTCGGCTGGAGCGACTACCAGCTTGAAGACCAGGGTCGTTTGACCGAGCCTCTGGTCTACAACGCGCAACTCGACCGGTTCGAGGCCATCGGCTGGGACGACGCGGTCGCCAGGATTGGCGAGATCCTGCGCACACTCGACCCCAATGAGGTGGAGTTTTACACCTCCGGACGCGCGTCCAATGAAGCCGCGTTCCTCTATCAGCTCTTTGCGCGCGAATACGGGACGAACAATTTTCGCCCAGTCGAAAAAGCCGCGAAGGTAACTGCATTTGTTGACAATGGTCGGTGTCGTGAGCCCCCCGGTGCGCAGTGCCATGACCCACTGACCCACATCGATGCGGCCGGCATCGCGAAGGGAATTTTTCTCGCCGTAGTGTGATGCGAAGCCTTCGACCGCCGTCCTTTTGATTGAAAGGGTCTTCGGGACCGTACCAGCCTTGATGTCGCTGAGCCACTCGGTGACGACTTTGCCAATCGGCAACGCGGGAATGCCGGCTAGGGACTGCGCTGACGGGAATGCGGTTTGCGTGGCGGCAGGTGCCGATACTGGGTTTGGCAATGCGGGGGCGTGTTGCGTCGCGATGGCCTGCTGCGCTGCTTCCCGCATCAGTTGCTGGACGTACGGCTCGTTGGCGAATGTCCCGATTTTCTCGACCGCCTCCATGGCATGCGCATGGTCTTCCTTGCCCTTCGCTTCGACCTCAATCGAGCCGTCCGGCTTGCGGATGAGGCGGTAGTGGCGACCCTCGCGTTTCAATGCCGCAATGATGTCGGCAATGTCTTTCTTCCCTGCCATGCCCAGCTTCCGCACGTAAGTGTGGAGCTCATCATACGCACGCCAAAGATTCAGTGCGATGTCACGGGCAACGGGCAGCTCACGCGTGCCGAGCGTTCGCTTGATGACGGGTTTGTTGAAGATGCCCACGAGCGACACGGGCATGCGCCGACGGAAGTGCCAGGTGCCAGACGGGGTTTTGACGAGGTAGTGCGGGATGCGCATGCGAGACCTATGTGTCCCGAAATG
>NZ_JBFUJE010000883.1:0-1043 GCF_056401535.1 Luteibacter sp. P4_E6
CACCGATGCCGCAGGTGCCTACGGGCTTGATCACAATCGAACCATCGTCACATGCACATAGGTCGAAGTGTGAGTTTGGTGCTGCGCCATAGTCAGACTTAACCTGATACGCGTCGTCAAGTCCTGCTAGTTCAAGATGCCATTCCGTCGCGTTGCGGCAAGATGGCTCATCGTCACCGCGCGGCACATTGAGACAAGGCCGAGAGGATCGATGAAGCGATATGCATTCGTCATATTCAGGGAAGGATCAGTCCTCGGACAGCGGCGGCAGATGGTCAAGCCTGGCCGCCGGATGGGTGGCAACCGTCGCAGCAGAATGGTCACTGCTACCGGTGCAGCTCAGCGAATTCTCTGAGCCGAAACGATTCGCTGGAAGCTAAAAATGACGCGGTCCAAAGTGAACTACACGCATTGCTTGCGAATCACGCTCCGCATGTTTCCTTAACGCCCGGGAACCGCCCGGGAGACCTCGTCACTGCGCGCCTGCTAGCTCACTGATCGTCTAGATCGAGGCCGTACAGCTCGCGACGCAAAGCGGGTACATACAGGAAAATACATTCCCCCAGCCATTGGGCGGCATGATCCTTTCCCTTCTCAAGCAAGGAGTCCATGCGTAGACGAACAGAATTGTCGTCTCGAACTCCGTCGTGAACGGTGTAGACGCACAGGTGCCGACGATCTTTGTCGTATTCCACGATGAAGTTATTGGTGAGTACGTCGTTCTTACCTATCTTGCGGCGAGCGCTCGACTCGGAAGGCGATACATCCTCATCCTCGGTGAGATCTGGTCCATAAGTGCGGGCGGCCGCGTCCGTTTCTTTTCGCGTGCTCGGTCCAGTTTCAGCACCCTCCCGCATGTGCTTGGGCCTGAGCTCAGGGTGCTCGGCCCACAAGGGAAATAGCACATCGGAGTATATCGGCCCCATCGCACGAGCTGCGGCTTTGCGATACGCGGCACCCTCATCCGGGCCGCACTGTTCAATGACCGAGAGCATGGAGTCGACGACCTTTGTGGTGATGCCGATCATCAGGTCGTTTATCTG
>NZ_JBFUJE010000884.1:0-1035 GCF_056401535.1 Luteibacter sp. P4_E6
CTACCACCCTGCTGGTCGGCCACGGCCTTGGCGGCGCGGGCAAACATCGCGATCGGCTCGATAAGGACGCGAGCCAGCATGGCAAGCGCTTCCTGACGGGTCGGCAGCGAAGCAAGCACATCGACGTGGGCGGCGGGAAGCAGCTTGCCTTCCACGGACACGACCTTCGCGATCAGCTTGTCGTTGGTCTTCGCGAATTCCTTGATCACGCGCCCGGCAGCACCGGGCTCTTCGAGCGAGAACGCATACAGCAGCGGACCGACCAGGGCGTCTTGGACGACCTCGAAATCGGTGCCGGCCACGGCGCGCGAAGCCAGCGTATTCTTGACAACTTTCAAGAAAACACCGGACTCACGAGCCTTCTTACGCATCGCGGTCATCTGAGAGACCGTGGTGCCTGCGTACTCGGCGGCGACCAAGGAGTGAGCTTTCGCGGCGATTTCTGCCAGCTCGGCGACTACTTCTTGCTTCTGGGACAGATTGAGAGCCATTGCACTCCTCCAATTGAACTCCGCTTGCGACTCCTGCCGCTTGCGGTCCTGGGCGACATCGTCCTGACGTCGGGGACACGAAGTGTCCCGGGTGGTGGCCTTTCCAGATTCGAAACGAATACCAGAAGGGGCAGCACCATCTACGCAGGCCAGACCCGTGGAGGCGTCCGATTAAGCGATCCCGCTAACGACGACGGCGTTTCCATGCCAACACGAGCTCCCTGCTCGTCGCCGTCGCGCGCTGATCGCGCCTACGGTCTTTGACGGCTGCACCGGACTTACGACCGGGGCTGCCTTCAAAAACGTTCCTCCGCCGGGAGACCCGGCGGAGGCCGTAAAACGAATTACTTGGTCGAGGTGTTCACGGTCGAGGTATCGACCGGCACGCCCACGCCCATGGTGCTCGACACCGAAACGCGCTGGATGTACTGACCCTTGGCTGCGGCCGGCTTGGCCTTCAGCAGGTCCGCGACCAGCGTGTTCAGGTTTTCCGCCAGCTGGGCAGCGTCGAAGCTGGCCTTGCCGATGGTGGCGTGAATGATGC
>NZ_JBFUJE010000885.1:0-1030 GCF_056401535.1 Luteibacter sp. P4_E6
GACGAACGCACGGTGGACATTCTCGAGGTGATCCTGCGAGAGGAAGTCGCCCATGTGGCGGCAGGCACGCGCTGGTTTCACTGGTGCTGCGCGCGCGATCGCATCGATCCGGAAGCGATGTTTGCCACCTTGCTCAACGACTATATGAATGGGTCGTTGAGGGGGCCGTTCAATCTGGACGCACGGCGCGAGGCCGGATTTTCAGAGAGCGAGCTGGATTGGCTGCAGACGCTGGGGTGAGGCAAGAGCATCGCCGATGAATCGGCTCCCACACAGAGCCGCTTCAGCGGCGATGGGTGCTCGCGGACGGGCTTAAACCTGCCAAATTCCACGCAAATCCAACCGATCCCCATCGATCGCCAATACCGACCCATGGTCGTACCAATCACCCAGCACGATGCGTTCCGCATTCGCGTCGTCGAACGCGAACGGATGGATGGCCGGGCGATGCGTATGCCCGTGGATGAGGCGGTGAACGCCAGCATGACGTAGCGCTGCTTCCACCGCGCCCTGGTTCACATCCATGATCGTCTCGTCGTTCTGGCCGGTGCGTGCCTTGCTGTCGCTGCGCGCCTTCGCCGCAAAGGCACGGCGCGCTTCCAGCGGCATAGACAGAATCTGCTGTTTCCAGGCGGCCGTGCGCACTTGGGCGCGCACGGCCTGGTATTCCACGTCGTCGGTGCAGAGCACGTCGCCGTGCATCAGCAAGGTGGGGGTGCCTTCGATGTCGTGCACCGTGCCATCGTCGAGCAGGGTCATTCCCGCGCGGTCGGCAAAACGCTGGCCGAGCAGGAAGTCACGGTTACCGGCCATGAAGTACACCGGCACGCCGCTGTCGCTGAGGGCACGCGTCGCGGTGGCGATCCGCGTTGGTAGCTCCGCGTCGTCGTCGTCCCCTATCCATGCCTCGACGAGGTCGCCGAGGATGTAAAAGGCCGTCGCCGAGCGAGCCTCGTCCGACGCGAGGAAGCGCTCGAACAAGGCGGTGATATCCGGGCGCGCTTCGTCGAGGTGCAGATCGGCGATGAAC
>NZ_JBFUJE010000886.1:0-1022 GCF_056401535.1 Luteibacter sp. P4_E6
CCATGGGTTTCAGTGCAAGTATAACCAGGCAATAAGCGCAGCGTTTCGGCGATTAGGGACAGCGAAGGGGTATGGGAATGAAGCACGGAAAGATTTACGCCATCGTGGCGCTTTGCGCACTGGTCACAGTCACGGTGGGTGTCTCAGTGCCGTGGGCACAGGTACCAACGCCCGCGACGCGAGCTTCCGCTGAGGTTCTGCAGGCGATGCCCCGAGAGCAAAGCATCATGCTTTCCGATGGTCGAGTCCTCCACGTTCAAGGCGCCTTGGGGAAAGTGGTCATCAATGATCTGGCGGCTCCGGACCATTCGATTTCGCTGCCTCTTCCGGCAGTCCGCATCGGTAGCGCATTGGTTTCCCTGCCAGACGGGCGTGTGTTGATCTGGGGCGGTCTTGACCCTAYGGGCTCGGTGATCGATGACGGTCTCTGGCTCGATCCACGCACCTCTGCGTTCTCTATTGCGAAAATTGAATCGCTTCCGCGTGGCGCAGGTCAGGCAATGACATTGCTGACGGATGGTCGAATCCTGATCGCGGGAGGATGGAGTGCCGACTCTTCCTCGCCTGACGCTGCGATCTACCAGCCGGGATCCGAGTCGGTACAACTGCTGAATACGTCTGGCGTCCACATGGCGGTGTCGACGGCGGCTAGCCTTCGTAGCGACGGCTCAGTAGTGCTTCGCGCGAGAGGCGAGCCGGCGGTGCAGGGCGAGGCGGCGACGTTAGCGTTCTCGCCTGACTCGATGTCGTTCGGCAGTGGCGATCACAAGGATCCCGCCGAATTCGCTCTGGCGGCCTCGATTCCTGAAAACCTCGCAGAAAAGGTCTCGGCCTCTGCGCGTGTGGTACTTCGCTTCTCCAATTTGGTCGATCCGTCTACTGTCTCTCCCATGTCGGTAACTCTTGTGGGACCTGCCGGTAGCGTTCCTGCCGACGTCGGCGTTGCCGAAGATGGGCGGCTGGTCTTTATCAAGGCTCGAGGCGACCTCCTCACGGGCACCAAATACTCGGTTGTTCTGCAA
>NZ_JBFUJE010000887.1:0-1021 GCF_056401535.1 Luteibacter sp. P4_E6
TTTCCTTGCCGTAACCGAAGCCGCCCTTGGCCTTGATGCCATGGCCGATCACGATGAGGATCACGGCGAGCGACAGGCCCACGGTGGTGTTGATGTCGGCCGTAGGCACGGCACGGAAATGCGTGTGCTCCGCGACTTCCGCACCGGCGAACGTGTGCACCAGCCAGCCGGCGAGATCCACCGGGAGCAGGTCCATCGCGTTCATGAAGAACACCCACATGAAGATGGACAGTGCCAACGGCGTCACCGTGCGACGGTCACCGTGGAAGGTGTCCTTCACCTGGGTGTCGACGAATTCGATCGCCAGCTCGACCAGCGCCTGGCCCTTCGACGGCACGCCGGAGGTCGCCTTGCGGGCGTACAGCCAGAACCACAGGCAGAAGATAGCGCCCAGCACGAACGACACCACGAGGGAGTCGATGCGCAGGTTCCAGAACGCGCCATGGTCGGTGCTGAAATTCACCGTCATGTGGCCCAGGTGGTGCTGGATGTATTCGGTCAGACCGCCTTGCGGTTCGCTCGCCATGCCTCAACCCTTGAATCTGAATGCAAATACATTGACCGCGAAGGCCGCTACCAGTCCCGCTATCGCGGGCAAGGGTGGCAGCTTCCACTGAACCAGAATGAGCGCCAGTCCGCCGATGAGGACGATCCAGCGAAGGATCATGCCCACGAGAAAGCGAACGAACGTTGCTCCCGCACCTCCCAGCGCACTGAACGCCCGCGCAGCGAGCAGCGCGGTGGCGATAGCGACGATCAGGGCACCGGCAAAGGCAGCCAGACCGGCCGGACGCCCCTGCAGGAGAAATGCGAGCCCGGCAATGACGGCCACCACCAGCTGCGCGAAAACGACGCGCATGGCGAGATGACGACCGGCTGCAAGACTGTTGAGCAACGCGAGGCTCCCGTGGTTTCGCTCGAAGGCGGCACCAGATGGTTCAACGGGCCACGGTTTAATCTGGAAAAGTATACCAGTGCCGTAAACAGCGGGACAAGCGAAGAAAGGCCATAACCACCCGCC
>NZ_JBFUJE010000888.1:0-1019 GCF_056401535.1 Luteibacter sp. P4_E6
GTTCCACCGTAAGGACCCGGCCACATATCCCAACCGGCCTTCGTCGAAATGATCAACTCGTCGCGGTGGGACTTGAAGTCACTGGCCAGGATGCGGCCGAAATTTTCTTCGGCGGAACCGGGCGGGGGTCCGTAGTTATTTGCGAGGTCGAAATGCATGACGCCGCGGTCGAAAGCGCGCCTCAAGATAGCGCGCCCCGTCTCGAAAACATCCGTGCCGCCGAAGTTCTGCCACAACCCCAGCGAAATCAGGGGGAGGTCGATGCCACTTTTTCCGCAGCGGCGAACCGGCATCTGGCCGTTGTATCGATCTGCGGATGGTTGATAGCTCATGGTCGGGTTCTCTTCATTGCGCCGAAGGAGAAGGATACGACGTATCGAGCCCCCGAAGGCTGCCGTGCTGCATTTGTCGGGTCTGACGAGGCGAATGGGACGAGTCTCGCAGCCAAGGTTTCACCGCTTAGCCTGCACCCGACGAGCCAATAGCTTCAGACCTCGATGAATCCCAATTTTTATGGCGGATTCCGATAGTCCGGTGCATCGGGCCGCCTCCGCAACGGAGAGCCCCTGCAATTTCACCAGCTGAATGGGCACGCGATGGCGATCGGACAAGGCATCCAGTAATCCCAGCACGTCCCGATGAGCATCTGCTGCATCAACACCCGACGTGGCAAAAAGTAACTCGTCATCCATCACCTCATGCAATGCCTCTCGGCGAGCGTAGCGACGAAAGAAGTCCATGAGCTTGTAGCGTGCGATGGCTCGTGCCCAAGCGGTCAACGGCCGGTCGATTTGGTAGGTGGGCAGCGCATCGTGCACGGCCAGCAGTGTTTCTTGAAGAATGTCTTCGACGTCATCGAGACGATGCGGAAGGTGTCGGCGAAGAAAGGCGCGAAGATGCTCGGACARCCCATCGAGGAATTTGCCGTACAGGAGTGCATCGCCAGCCAGGCCGAAGAGCAGCTGGCGCTTTAGCTTGGCTTCTGTAGAGCCTATAAGGCCACGAAGCATCGTCGGAAG
>NZ_JBFUJE010000889.1:0-1010 GCF_056401535.1 Luteibacter sp. P4_E6
TGGAGAAGTCGCTGATGGAGGGCAGGAAATCCTCGCCGATGCCTTCGACCATCCAGCTGCCGGACTTCTCCGACAACACGCCGTCATTGATGTACTCGGCGAGGATCGAGCCAACGGGGTCGGCCAGCACGATACGCGTATGCGGCGAATGCTTCCGCAGGTAGGCGGTGAGGCCGCTCATCGTGCCCGACGAGCCGCAGCCGACGACGATCGCGTCGACCTTGCCGTCCATCTGCTCGAGGATTTCCGGGCCGGTGGTCTGCTCATGCGCCAGCGGGTTGTCCGGGTTGCCGAACTGGTTGATGAAGTACGCCCCCGGGGTCTCGCGAGCGATCCGCTCGGCCATATCTTGGTAGTACTCGGGGTGGCCCTTGGCCACGTCCGAACGGGTAAGCACGACCTCGGCACCCATGGCCTTGAGGTTGAAGATCTTCTCGCGGCTCATCTTGTCGGGCACGACGAGGACCAGGCGATAACCCTTCTGCTGCGCGACCAGCGCGAGGCCCAGGCCGGTATTGCCCGCCGTGCCTTCCACGAGGGTGTCGCCCGGCTTGATCTTTCCGGCGCGCTCGGCGCCTTCGATCATCGACATACCGATGCGGTCCTTCACCGAGCCGCCCGGGTTGGCGCTTTCCAGCTTCAGGAAGAGCTCGCAACGGCCAGTATCCAGACGCTGGGCGCGCACCATGGGGGTGTGGCCGATCAGATMGAGGACGCTGTCATGAACACTCATTGGAACTCCGTCTTTTTCCGGGCACGGTCCCTACGACCCCACCCTCTGGGCGCACATGATAAAGCGTGGCGCCCTGAACCGATGCCCGGCTTCTCGGCCGATCCAAAACGGTGTAGGGAACGACCATAAAAAAACGGGCACGTTCCCGTGCCCGTTCTCTGGAATTTGTGAACCCGATGACGGGGTCAGTGTCGTGATTGCTGCCAGCTGTCCCACATTCGCTGGAGCTTCTCCTTTGCCTGCAGCTTTTCTTTCTTGAGTCCCGCCAGGCTTTGAT
>NZ_JBFUJE010000890.1:0-1007 GCF_056401535.1 Luteibacter sp. P4_E6
GGTTGGGCCCCTGTGAGTCGGGGGAGCCTCAGCACACTTCGTACCAACCTTGTCGACCGGACCTTCTTCGATTGATATTTGTGACTTTCATCGCGCTTGCGCGTCGTTCGCGCCGTTAGTCGAGATGCTGGACGTCGTCCGGCGCACGCGGCGGCCGATGTGGTAAAGGGATTTGACGCCGAGGGCCGCCATCAGGCACTCAGCGCCGCGGTACGGCACTGCGTAGCGTGCGTCCGACTGGAGGATGCCGTACACAGCGGTGACAAAAATGACGCCTGCTGCGGCAAATAACAGCGCAGGTTCCCGATGTCGTGGTTTGCAGGCTGTTGCGGCCGTTCCGATCATCGCGAGCAGGGTCACTAGTGGATTAATTAGGTATATGAGATCCGTGGTTGCACGCAGCACGCCGTGGCCGGAAAGCGGCGAATTCGAGGTTGGAAATACGTAGATATCTCCCGCACCTATTCCGATCGTCCAGCCCCACAGTTCTGCCGGTTTCGATGCGTACCATGCGAGGTACCGTGCCGGTTGGTCGGCAAATCGCTTGGCGATAACCCCGAGGGCGGCAGTCGGTTGACTGCTCAATCGGCGCACATCGCTATCGATGTCCGCAAGAACGGCCTTCGATTCGGCATCATCCAGCTCGAGGGCTTTATACCAAGCTCTGTGGTATTCAGGCCATGAGCCCTGAGCGAAATTCATGGCGATTCGGTCGCTGGCCGCAAGCGATGACGGAAGCATCGCTCCCCTGATCATCCATGCGGCGCAGGGTAGTGTCGCGGCGAATAGAAAGGCAAGCCAAAGAGTTCGCCGTGTACTATCACGCCACGCAGCGATGGCAGCGATGGCAGCGAAGAGCGGAGCGAGCGGGAGCACGACGGCATTGGTCAGCGCGGCGGCCGCGAAGGCCAGGCCCGCGACGGTCGCCCACGACCGCGAGTGACGATCTGATGCCAACTGCAGCGCACAAAGGCCCGAGGCGAACAAGAAGCCGAGCACCGTCTCGC
>NZ_JBFUJE010000891.1:0-1005 GCF_056401535.1 Luteibacter sp. P4_E6
CTGCTGGGACAACGCCGTGATCGAGAGGATCTTCAAGACGCTCAAGTACGAGTGGGTACCTGAAGGAGGCTACGCATCTATCGCCGAGGCCGAGAAGGAGCTGACCGACTTTCTGATCTACTACAACCTAGAACGGCAACACTCGCGACTAAACGACATCCCGCCAGTGCTCTTCGAGCAACTGGCGGCTCAGGCTCCTACACCGGTGTCCAGAAAAGCTTGACCACTGCAATTCATCGGCGAACGGGTGCTTGCGTCAAACTGGCCCGCTGCCGCGGGATCGCCGATGAATCGGCTCCTACAAAGGAATGCTCGTCAGCTACGCGGTTTGAAATGCAGCGGTTGCGCTTCCGTTTTCACCGTCGGCGTCGGGCCGCAGCTGCCGCATGAGCCGCAACCATCGCCGCAACTGCCGGTCGCCGCGGCGGGCTGCAAGCGGCGACCGAGCGAACGCAACGCCGCCGAGCGGCCTTCGTGATTGAGGCTGGCCGAGATTCGCGCCATCGCGCGCGTGGAGGTCTTTGGCAAAAGCTTGCGGAAAGCCACATACGTCGCCACTGCAACGACCAGCGCGATGATCACGCCCTGGACGATGTCGAACGTGCTCATGAAAGCGCCCTCGCAATCTGGTAGGTGGCGAGCGAGGCGAGATAGGCCAGGCCAAACAGATAGCCGGCCGCCACCGCGACGTTACGCCAGGAATTGGTTTCGCGGCGGATGACCGCCAGTGTGGACATGCACTGCGGCGCGAACACGTACCACGCGAGCAGCGACAGCGCGGTGGCCAGTGACCACTGGTGTGAAATCAGCGGCCCGAGCTGCGAGGCCACCGCATCGTCGCTGCCTGACATCGCATAAACCGTACCGAGCGCGGCGACCGCCACTTCGCGCGCGGCGAGACCGGGCACCAGCGCGACGCAGATCTGCCAGTTGAAGCCGATCGGCGCAAAGACATACTCGAGCAGGCGACCGAGCCGGCCGGCAATGCTGTAATCGATCGCAGGC
>NZ_JBFUJE010000892.1:0-1005 GCF_056401535.1 Luteibacter sp. P4_E6
GTCATGGTCGGTGCCATCCTGGTATCCAGCGTGGCGACGGTCTGGGACGGCATGGCCATCCCGCCTTACGCCTCGGACATCATCCGGGTGGACTGCGCCGGCCGCGATATCCGCCTCGAGAGATTTGCCGAAATGGCCCGGTTCAACATGGGTTCCACGGTTATCCTGCTGCTGCCGGAGGGTTACGAGCTTGATGCCCTCCAGCCACAACAGCAGGTTGTCGTCGGACAACGTATCGGTCGCTGGGTGGGCGCCCCGTTACAGACGTGACGGCGGGCGTCACTTTGTGACGAAAACGTCTTACATTTGACGTATGGGCAGCGTATGCTTCGGGCTTCTGGTGCCCCTCGGGGGAAGGGCCTGGACCGAAGAAGCATCCGTCTAGGGGAAGTCGTCCATGCGTCTCGTCAGCCATCTTATTGCCGTCAATCGCGAAATTCGCCTCCGCAGGCAGCTCGCGGATATCGAACGCGTGGTCCTGGCCCTGCCAGTCCGCACGCATGCCGACCTGCAACAGCTGGTCCGGCGCGAAATGGAGCAGGCAGCCGCCTGTGACTTCCCCCATCTGTACGGCACACCGCCGGAAGAACGCTACAGCACCTACGGGCACGGCCCGGACATCGGCCTGGGCAAAGCCCGGTCGGAAAACCCGCTGATTGCCACCCGTGGCGTGGCCCTGTGGATCGCCTCGGTCTATCACGAGACGCTCGATGCCCGTCGGCCGAACATGGAAGACCTGCATCGGCAGATCCTCCGGCTGATGCGTCAGATCAAGGAGCTCTCGGCTCCCGGCCGCAGYGGCGATGCCAGCGACCGGTGGATGGAACCTCACGCCGTAGCGTGAGGCGCCTGCCGCATCAGCGGCAGACCGGTACGCGGATCGACTGACCCACCCTCAATGCGTGGCCTTTGAGGCCATTGATCTTCGCGATGTCGTCGACATCCGCGCAGCTGCTCTTGCGCGCGATACTGACCAGGGTGTCCCCACGGCGAACCGTGTAGCTC
>NZ_JBFUJE010000893.1:0-1005 GCF_056401535.1 Luteibacter sp. P4_E6
GGGCAGACCACGACGCCGGCGGGGCAGGGTGCTGGTTACACCATCTACCAGCCTGATGGCACGGTCTACACCTCATTCTCGACTGGTAGTTGGAGCACGCAGAACCTCACAGGCCTTCCAGCGACCGGCACTTACAAGGTGTTCGTTAATCCTAGCTCGACCGTATACGGCATGACGGTTCAGGCCAGCATCACCTCGGGCGTTCATGGGGTGCTGGCCATTGAGGGACCATCGCAAAGCTTCGCCACGRCAACGCCGAGCCAGGCGGTCTACGTGACGTTCGATTCCGCAGGCGGCGAGAACCTCGGGCTTGGCATCACTGATATCACGACGGACTCCGCCTATAACGATGTTCTGGTGCAGATATACGACCCGCTTGGCCAGTATGTGGCCAGCAGCTGGTGCTACACGGCAACGCTGTGTTCGTTCCACATTGGCGACACCAAGCCGGGTACGTATAGCCTGGTCGTGACATCGGAAACTGGGGCGGTGATGGGTTTTGCTGGTCACGTCACCCGCGACGTCGTCGGTCCGAAGATTCCCCGGGACAACGGTGTGGCGACGCTGCAGCTGACCAAACAGGCGCAAAGCGGCTGGATGACGTTCGATGGTGTGGCAGGCGAAACGATCGCCCTTAATTTCACCGGGCAGACCACGACGCCGGCGGGGCAGGGTGCTGGTTACACCATCTACCAGCCTGATGGCACGGTCTACACCTCATTCTCGACTGGTAGTTGGAGCACGCAGAACCTCACAGGCCTTCCAGCGACCGGCACTTACAAGGTGTTCGTYAATCCCAGCTCGACTGCATATGGGCTATCTGTACAAGCCGCAGCTTCCTCAGGTGTCGAGGCGAACCTCATCCTTGATGGCCCAGTGGTGGGACTRCAGACCGTCTTCCCAAGCCAGAGTGCGTACCTCACGTACACGGCCACGGATGCTGGAGCGGTCAACTTCAATATCACCGATATCACCACCACATCTGTCTACAGGGACGTTCTGGTC
>NZ_JBFUJE010000894.1:0-1003 GCF_056401535.1 Luteibacter sp. P4_E6
TTCATGCCCCGACCGTACGGGGCACGAAGTCGTCGCGGCGTCAGCGCGGTACGCGGAGCCCGCCGGCAACACCCCTGGGCGAGAGGGTGAGCTGCCACAGCTGATCGCGTCGGCTGCGGAAGATACCGGCCGAGCAACCGAGGTAGAACTGCCACATACGGCGGAACCGCTCGTCGTAACGTCCGGCCAGTTGCGGCCACGCCTCGTTGAAGTTGGCCAGCCACGCGGTGAGCGTGCGATCGTAATCGGTGCCGAAGTTGTGCCAGTCCTCGACCACGAACAGCCCTTCAAGCGCGGTCGCCACCTGGCTCATCGCCGGTATGACCGAGTTCGGGAAGATGTATTTCTCGATCCATGGGTCGGGCCGGCCCGGCTGTTCGTTGCTGCCGATGGAATGCAGGACAGCCAGTCCCTCGGGATGCAGGCAACGCCGCGCCACTTCGAACCAGGTGCGGTAGTTCTTCCCGCCGACATGCTCGAACATGCCTACCGACAGGATCGCATCGAAGCGTTCGTCGAGATCGCGGTAGTCCTGCAGGCGGATCTCGATCGGCAGGCCCTTGCACAGTTCGCGCGCGTACTCGGCCTGTTCCTTCGAAATGGTCACGCCGACGCCGCTCACGCCATAGCGTTCCGCCGCGTACTTCAGGGCCTCGCCCCAGCCGCAACCGATGTCCAGCAGGCGCTGGCCAGGACGCAGGCGCAACTTGCGACAGATCAGGTCGAGCTTGGCTTCCTGGGCATCGTCGAGGTTGCTTGCGTTCGCCCAGTAACCGCAGGAATAGACCATGCGCTTGCCCAGCATCGCTTCGAAAAGGTCGTTGCCCAGGTCGTAATGCTGCCGACCCACGTCCCAGGCGTGGTCGCCGCGCTGCAGGTTGAGGAAACGCGCCTTCAGGTGCGCGACGAGGGTGTCCAGCGTACGCAGCGAGTCGTCGACATGGGAGCCGAGTACGCGGGCGAAGAAGGCCGGGAGGTCGCCGACGTCCCACCAGCCTTCCAT
>NZ_JBFUJE010000895.1:0-1002 GCF_056401535.1 Luteibacter sp. P4_E6
TGTGGGAGTCGCTTCAGCGGCGATCCCGCGGCAGCGGGCCGGGTCGCCGCAAGCACCCTATCGCCGCTGAAGCGGCTCCCACACCACACAAAGCGCGCCCCGTCGGGATCACTCCGCCTTCGGCTCCGCCGCAGGYGCACTCACCAACCGAATCTCGCTCTGCGGATACGGGATAGTGATGCCGGACTCGTCGAACCGCTCCTTGATGCTGCGGATCAGCGTGGTCTGGGTCTCCCACAGATCGGCGGTGGCGGTCCAGCCGCGGACGACGAGGTTCACGCTGGAATCGCCGAGGGCTTCGGTCCAGACACCCGGGACGGGGTCCTTGAGGATGCGCGAGTCGGCGGCGAACAGGTCGCGCACCACCTGCATGGCCTTGCCGATATCGTCGTTGTAGCCGATGCCGACCTTGATCTCGAAGCGACGCGTACCGCGAACATTGAAGTTGATGATCGCGTCACCGCCGACCTTGGCATTCGGCAGCACGGCCTGGCGATTGTCCGGCGTGATCAGGTAGGTGTGCATGAGGTTCACGCTCTGCACGTCACCTTCGACACCGCCGATGGTGACGTGATCGCCCACGCGAAACGGACGGAACAGGATCAACAGCACGCCCCAGGCGAGGTTGGACAGCGAGCTGTTGAGGGCCAGGCCGATGGCCAGCCCGGCGGCGCCGATCGCGGCGATGAACGACGCGGTCGGAATACCGGCCATGCCGAGCACCTGGATCAGCAGCAGCGCGATGAGGATGCCGTAGATGATGTTGCGCAGGAACATCGCCAGCGTGACATCGACGCGGGCGCGCTCCAGGGCGCGACGGCCGAGGTTGGCGACGCGTGCGGATATCCAGAAGCCGATCAGCAACAGCAGCAACGCCAGGCCGATGCGGATCGAATAGGTGACGATCAGCGCGCGCGTGGCCGCGTCGATGCCGAGATGATCGAGAAAGTCGTTCATGGGGTGTGCCTCCTGCCGTTTCTAATTCGGCACTGAGGCTAGCAT